>NZ_CALWND010000006.1:0-216985 GCF_944382735.1 Candidatus Allofournierella merdavium
TCATCTCCATAAAGCACGGTCATCCCGTAGGTGACCAGGTGCTTATAGCCTTTCGGAGAACTGTATACGGAAAAGCCGTCCAGATATTCATCGCCGCCAAGGGCCGCCCTGGATGTCAGCAGCGTTCCGAAATGATCGGGATCCTGCCCCGGATACAGCGTTTCAAAAGCGTCATCGATGGCCTGCCAGCCAGGCGAATAGGTTTCATCCTCTTTGATGCGCATTAGGAATTCTTCCTTTGTCATCGTATCAGCCTCCTTTTCGAATGGGAAAAAGCGCCCTGCGATGCACTGTCATGCAGGCAGGCCGACGCAAGGCGCGAAAAGGCCGCGCCGAAAGAACCACATCCTCTTGCCGATGGGGTCTCTTCTGCAGCGGGCATCTTTTTTCATATTGCAAAGCAGCGGATGGGGAAACTCCGGTTTTTGTGCGCATGGTTCTGCTCCGACAGGTTCATGTTCTTTTGCGGACCGGGGGCTGGATTCGAAGTAAATTATACCATAGATAAGAGCGTGTTTGGCGTGTTTTTGTGTGAAAGACCGGGATATTCATATTTGTTTTACGAATGGGACGGGGAGCCGGACTCGAACGGGCTCAGACCGCTCCGCGGCGCGGGGTGGCAGGACATACGCCATATTTCGGCAGGGTTGCCAATGCGCCGTTCCTTGTGGGATACTTCTGCCCATAAAAAGATAAACGATCCCTGTCGGATTTGGCGCGGCCGTTCCGTTTTAGCCGATGAGGCCGCCTCCTGTGCCGGGCCGTTTTGTGCGGCCTGCGTTTTTGCGACGTATTTTGCGCCCGGGCAGAAAATTTTTGCCGCAGGATGAAATATTGCCGTGCGCTCGTTCGCTTTTCTTTTGAAGGGAATAGCTTTTTTCCTGCGGGAACGGGCATCTGCCCGGCGGCAGGCCCCGCCGTCCGGCGGGGCCTGCCAAAAACACCTGCCGGCGAGTCGCCCCGCCGCCGGTCCCATCCCTTTTTCTATCATGACATCGCTGTGCGAGAAAGGAACTCCCATGTCTCACATTTCCCCCTTTAAACGCATCCTCAGCCTGCTGCTGGTCTGGGGCATGCTGTGCGGCCTGATGGCCTTCCCATCCGTGCAGGCGGCCGGCGGAACGCCGGATGCCGACGGATCGCTCTACAGCCAGCTTTCCGACACCAACAAAGAGGCGTATGACGCCATTTCCCGGCAGGTGGAGGAGCTGGCGAAAAACAGCACCGACCCCTCCGCCGTCTCCTTCACCCCCACCCAGGGGTCGCCCGACGGCGCCGCCATCTTCGCCTTTTTCCGGGATCACCCGGAGTGTTTCTGGGTGGACTCCTCCAAGCTGGCATGGACCGCGTCCGACGACAACGTGTACAGTCTGTGCACCGCGGTGACGGGCGAATCCTTCTTCTTCGAGGGCTTTGACGCGGCCACCCTGCCCGGGGTGCGCCAAAGCTTTGATGCGAAGGTACAGGAGATTATCGCGGGGATGCCTTCCGGCGGGGACGTGGTGGCCCAGCTGCGCTACCTGAACAACTGGATGGCCCAGCACAACGTGTACAATCCCCTGGGCATAGGGGCCAGCAACTACTCCCGGTGCGCCGCCAGCGGCATTTTGAGCAACAACGACCCGAACACCGCCCCGGTGTGCTACGGCTACGCCACCGCCTTCAAGGTACTGCTGGACGCGGCGGGCATCCCCAACGCCTACATTGAGGGCTGGGCCTACAACCAGAACAACTGGCCCAACGGCGAGCAGCACGCCTGGAACTATGTGCAGCTGGACAATGCGTGGTACGCCATCGACCCCACCTGGGATGACCCGAAGCTTACCGCGGGTCAGGCCCGTTTCCACTATTTCCTGGTGGGCAGCGAGACGGAGACCGAGACCTCCCTGAGCACGAAGGAGAAGTTCGGGCAGAACCACGACGCCAGCGCCGCGAAGTCGCCGGCATCGCAGTATTCGCTGACCTATCCCACCCTGTCCCGGACGGCCTCGGATCGGGTGGTCACCACCGGGTTTGAGCTGATCCAGGGCGGGACTTCCACGAAATATGACACCCTGGAGGAGGCGCTCCGCAACGCCGGCTCCGGCAGCACCGTCAAACTGTGGCAGACGGCCACCATCACCGGTGCGCTCACCATCCCGGACGGCGTCACGCTGGATCTGAACGGGCAGAAAGCGTCCGGCACCCCCAGTTTGAACGCTGTGGCGGTCTCGGGCGATGTTTCGCCCCTGTTCACCATCGAAGCGGACTCCCAGGCCTCCATCGTCAACTCCGGTTCCTTCACCTCGATCACCACCACAGACTCAGGGGCGTGCATCCAGAACGACGGCACGCTGAACCTGGGCACCAATCTGAAAATCGCCAGAGGGAAGTATATGATGGGCGGCGATCCCCTCTCCAGCCCCATCGGAGGAAACGCGCCGGAGTACACCTCCAATGCCTATGCCTCGCTGAGCGCCGCTTCACCTCATTTGCTGTTTGTCTATCAGGTGATGCAGCCCACCGTCTCCGGTTCGGGTTCCTACCAGGCCAGCGCGGGGGATACGGTGCAGAACCTGATCGACCAGTGCGCGGGCAGTATCCCCGCGCCCACCATTGAGTACTACATGCCCACCGGAACAAACGGCAAGGTGCCGTCGGAAACTGTCGGGCCGCTCAGCTGGAGCGTGGGCCGCTCGCCCAACGACGGCAACCGCATCCAGCCCACTGACCCGCTGGAGAACGGGGAGTATCTCTTTGTGGCCACGGCCTTCGGCTATCCGGTCACCTACGCCGTCCAGGTGAGCGGGGTGCCCGACCCGGCACAGCAGTACACCGTCACCGTCCAGGGCGGCAGCGGCGCAAGCGGCGGCGGTACCTACGCCGAAAACGACCCGGTCACGGTGACCGCCGGCACCAAAGAGGGCTATATCTTCCAAAGCTGGACGGCGCAGGGGCTCACCCTTGCCGACGCCACGAAACCCGAGATCAGCTTTGCCATGCCGGCGAACGACGTCACCCTCACCGCCAACTTTGAGCGGGACTATACCATCCGCGTCACCGGCGCCGCGCTGGCGCCCAAGACCTACGACGGCAGCGCCGCCGCCACCGTGACCAGTGTGGACTTCGGCGGCCTGCTGGAGGGCGAGCAGCTGAACCTGGGCACCGACTACACCGCCACCGCCGTTTTTGACAGCGCCAATGCGGGCACGGGCAAGACCGCCACCGTCACGGTGACGCTGACGGGCGGCAGCTACGTCTTTGCCGGCGGCGCAAAGACCGCCAGCTACACGCTGAGCGGCCAGAGCATCGGCAAAGCGGCCTATACCGGCGTGATCGCTCTTTCCGGCCAGGTGCGGGCCAACGCCTCCGGGCAGGTGGAACTGCCCCAGCCGCCGACCGGGGCCTCGTTCGGTGTGCCGGCCAGCGCCGCGGGCAGCGAAGCTGTCACGGGGCTGAGGATCGCCGGCAACACCCTGTTTTATGAGGGCGGCAGCGGCATCGTGAAGGATCGGACCTACACCGTCACCGTGCCGGTGAGCGGAGGCGTCAACTACAACGACTACAATCTCACCGTGACCCTTACTGGCTCGGATAAGCAGGCGCTTGCCATCGCCGGAGTCACCGCGCAGAACGGCAGCTACAACGGCGCGGCCCAGGCGGGCTACACCGGAAAGCCCGCCGCCGCGGGTTATGACGGCGCATTCACCGTCACCTACAGCACCCCCGACGGCCGGGCGCCCGTCAACGCCGGGACCTACACCGTGATCTTTGCCATCCCGGACAACGATCCCCGGTATGTGGGCCGCATCGCGCTGGAGTTCACCATCGCCAAGGCACCCCTGACCGTGGCGGCGCCCCGTCTGTCCGCTTATGCGGGGGACAGCGCCCCCGCCCTGGCCCTGGCCTACACCGGCCTGGTGGCCGGTGAGAGCGTGACGCCCTCGGCGGCTCCCGTCTTTACCGTCGCCAAAGCGGACGGCACCGGCATCGCCCTGGCGGACGCCATGAAGACCGCCGGCACCTACACGATCACCTGGAGCAACGCGGACAGCACCACCTTTGCCGGCGCGGGCAACTACCAGCTGACCAAGAATGCCGCCGGCACCCTGACCGTCTCCGCGCGGCCCGGCTCCGGCGATGCCCCCGCGGCAACGCCCGCGCCCACCCCTGTGCCCCCCGCGCCCACGGCCACCCCCAGGCCCGCGGCCACGGCCCGGCCGGCCGCCACCCCCAAGCCCACCGCCACGCCGGCTCCCGCTCCCGCAGGCCCCACCCAGGTGGAGGCGTCCCTGAAGGATGGCACCGCCGTGGTGGCCCTGGGCCAGGAGCAGTTTGCCCGGATCGTTGACCAGGCGGCAGAGCGTGCCAAGAAAGGCCAGGCGGCCCCCGCCGTGGAACTGGAAGTCACCGCCGCCCAGGGGGCCCGGGCCCTGCAGGTGACCCTGCCCGGGGCCGCCCTGGACACGCTGGCCCAGCAGGAGAAAGCCACCCTGACCATCGCCTCTCCGGTGGCCCGGGTCGCCTTTGACAGCCAGGCCCTCGGGGCCGTTGCCCAGCAGGCCGAGGGCGATCTGGTGCTGGTGGTCAGCCCCGTCGAAGCCGCCGCGCTGAACGAGGCCCAGACGGCCGCGGCCGGCGCGTTCCCCGTGGTGGAACTGACCCTTCAGTGCAATGGTGCCGTGATCTCCGACTTCCGGCAGGGCAATGCCACCATCACCATTCCGCACACCCTGGCCCAGGGCCAGCAGGCGGAGGGGGTCGTGGTGTGGTACCTGGACGAGGAGGGCGGCACCACCGCCTGCCAGACCAGCTATGACGAGGCCGCCGGCGAGGTGACTTTCGTTACCCCGCATTTTTCCAGGTACGTCATCGGCTATGACGAGACCCGGCTGCCCAGCCAGCCGGCGGTCCAGCAGCCCGAGCAGCCCCAGCAGGACGACACATCCCGGCAAAGCGGTTCTTTGCCGGTGCTGCCCATCCTGGGCGGGGTGCTCCTGGTGGTGCCGTCGGTGATCTTTGGGCTGTGGCGCTTTTTCCGGAATCGGTACGAGGAGTAAGCCCGTCCCTTCCATAAGGCCCCGCCGGCGCAGGCGCCGGGGGGCTTCGGCGGATGCCGGCAGGCCCTGCCGCCGGTTTCGCTGATCGCTTTTCCCGGCACCCATACCACCAAGGCCCGGTCGCACAAGACCGGGCCTTTTTTTGTCATTTTTTCGGGAAAAGCGTATACTCGTATCCGTGAGTGATCGGCGGACGACCTTGTGTTTTGCCGCGGAAAGGATACAGGTATGATCGGATTGGGGACTATTATCAATGTGGCGGCCATCGTTGCGGGCGGCCTGATCGGCCTGGCTTTCAGCCGGGCGATCAGCGCCAGATACCAGGAAACGCTGATGCAGGCCATCGGTGTCTGTGTGATCTTCGTGGGGATCAGCGGCGCGGTGCAGGAGATGATGACGGTGACCTCCGGCGGCCTGAAGAGCGGCGGGACGATGATGATGGTGATCAGCTATGCCGTCGGCTCCCTGCTGGGCGAGTGGATCGATCTGGAACATCGGATCGAGCAGTTCGGCAAGTGGCTGAAGGAAAAGACGGGAAACGCCGGCGAAAAACGCTTTATGGACGGATTCGTGACCGCCTCCCTGACCGTGAGCATCGGCGCCATGGCCGTTGTCGGCGCCATTCAGGACGGCATCTCCGGCGACTATTCCACCCTGGCGCTCAAGGCGGTGCTGGACATGGTGATCATCTGTGTCATGAGCGCGTCCCTGGGCAAGGGGTGCGTGTTCGCGGCCATCCCCGTGGGTGTTCTGCAGGGGACGGTCACCCTGCTCGCCAGGGCCGTTCAGCCGGTGATGACCGAGGCCGCGCTCTCCAACCTGTCCTTGACCGGGTCGATCCTGATCTTCTGTGTGGGCGTCAATCTGCTGTGGGAGAGAAAACTGAAAGTCGCGAATATGCTGCCGTCCATTGTCATCGCGGTGCTCTGCGCCTTTGCGGGCGTGTGACCCGCAAAGGCGGCCTCCGGCCCGGGGACTTTTGCATCGCCGGCTTGGCACACACCCCGGCGCAACCGATCGTTTACGGGATAGTTGATGGACAAAAACATCCCCCTTTTTTATAATGGAGTCAGGAAAAGGGGGCGGGTGCGATGACCATCGGAGAAAAGATCAAGGAGCTGCGAAAGGAAAGGGGCCTGACGCAGGAGGTCGTTGCGTCTGCCCTTGCCGTAAGCAGGCAGGCGGTGGCCAAGTGGGAAAGCGGCCGGAGCGTTCCCAGCACGGACAACCTTCTGAAGCTTTCGGGAATGTTTGGGGTCCCGCTGGAGGAATTGGTGGACGCAAAACAGCGCGAGATGCCGGCGCTGGAAGAATACGCGCGCAGAAAACTGGAAGAGGAACGGACCCGCGGGGAAATGAGAAAGAGGGTGTTCCAGAAGGGGAAAGAGCTTGCCGTCACCGCGGCGGCCTACGCGGCGGTGTATGCCGTGTGCCAGTTCCTCTTTTACATGGCGGGCGTCAAAAACTGTGTGTGGCATTGGATGCAGGCCTGGCATGTTCTGCCGGTCACCTGCGCCCTCACGGCGGCGGCGGTCCTTCTGGACAGGAAAATCACCGGCGTCTGCCTGTTTCTCGGCACGGTCGCGGCCATAGCCGTGGCCAATGTTGCGGGAGTGTCGGCCATGCAGCGCTCCCCCGTCGGATACAACAACGGGTGGGTGTTTTACCTGGCGACCGTGTACACGATCGCCGCTGTGGGATGGCTCGTGGAACGCAAGGCCGCGGGTGGGCGGCCCGGGCCCCGGCGGGGATGGCGCAGAGCGGTAAGCGCGGCCTCGCGCGTGTTCGTGTGCCTTCTCGTTTTGGGCAGCACATTCCTGGCCGTCCGTCACATCCAATACGGGATGGGCGCGGAAGAGGGCTATACAGCGGGCTTTGCCGCGGGCGCGGCGGACGCGCAGGCCGGAAAATCGATGAATTCAAATCGTTCCGCCGGGCGCTTTCCCGCACAATATGAATTTGGCACCGCCGCGTTCAAGGGGTACGCGGTGCACTGGTCGTCGGGCTACAAAAGCGGTTACGGAGCTTCCGCGGACTGATGCCGCTGTGCGGTGAACGGGAGAGCATTCGCCCGTGACGAAGAAAAGCGACGCAGAGCGCCGCGGGGCGGCAACGGGAGCGGATGCCCGGAACAAGTGGTTACTTTGCGATAAAACCCCGGCGAAAATTCGGCGAAGCGACGAAATCCGGCGCCGCACGCCCCGGGTGCCGGCGTTCCTCTTGACAAGACAGACCGAACAGGGTATATTGACTTTTGCTGGATACTACACAAATATGACGCACAGCTGAAAGGAGGCGGGCAGAATGACCAACAAGGGGTTCACCAATCACACGGCTTCGCTGAGCCGACGGGAAGAACTGTCCGCACCCCCTCTCTGCCTGTTGTGACGGGCAGACGTTCGTGCGATGCATTCCACGCTTCCGGCTTTGCGCCGGAGGCTTTTTTGTTTGTAAAAGGAGGGGAATCGTTTGAAGCGATCGAAACGGGCGCTGATCTGGCGTTTTTTGCGGCCGTATCTCTGGATCTTTGCGCTCACGCTGGCGTTTTCGGTGGGGCACACCGCGCTCGGCCTGCTCACGCCGCAGGTGGTGCGGGTGGCGGTGGACTCCATCCTGGGCGGGGAACCCTTCCCCGCCGCGGTGCAGGCGCTGGCGCCGGGGCCGCTCCTCGCGGCCGACCCCATGACGCAGCTGCTGGCGGCGGCGGGCATCGTGCTCGTGGTGGCGGTGCTCTCGGGCCTGTGCACCTACGGCAGCCGCATGGGCACGGCAAACGGCTCCGAGAACTTTGTCAAGTCGCTGCGGGACGAGCTGTTCCGGCACATCCAGCGGCTGCCCTATGCGTGGCATGTGCGCCACAGCACCGGGGAGATCATCCAGCGCTGCACCTCGGACGTGGAGGTGGTGCGCAACTTTGTGACCAATCAGCTGCTGGAGGTGTTCCGCATCGCCCTGCTGGTGGCCTTTTCGCTGGCGGTGATGCTGTCGATGAACGGCGGGATGACCCTGATCGCCGCCGGCTTTTTGCCGGTGATCCTGCTGTATTCGGCCTTTTTCTACTCCCGCATCGCCCGGCGGTTTCTCACGGCGGACGAGGCGGAGGGCGAGCTCTCCGCGCTGGTGCAGGAAAGCCTTGCCGGCGTGCGGGTGGTGCGGGCCTTCGGCCGGGAAGCGTTCGAGGTGGAGCGCTTTGACAAAAAGAACGAGCGGTTCGCGTCGCTGTGGATCCGCCTCGGGCGGCTGCTGAGCGCCTACTGGGGCGTGGGCGATCTCATCACCGGCCTGCAGATCCTCACGGTCATCTCGGTGGGCGTGCTGCAGGCGGTGGACGGGGCGATCACCCTGGGCGAATTTCTGGCCTTCGTGTCCTACAACCAGTCGCTCGTGTGGCCGGTGCGCAGCCTGGGCCGGATCCTCTCGGAGATGAGCAAGGCGGGGGTTTCCATCGAGCGCCTGGCCTATATCCTTGACGCTGAGCCGGAGCGGGAGCCGGAAAACGCCCTGACGCCGCCCATGGACCGGGACATCGTTTTCCACCATGTTTCGTTTGCCTACGGCGGGCAGCCGGTGCTGCGGGACGTGAGTTTCACCATCCCCGCCGGCAAGACCTTCGCGGTGCTGGGGGCGACGGGCAGCGGCAAATCCACCATGATGCACCTGCTGGACCGCCTCTACGATCTCCCGCCGGAGGGCGGGCGCATCACCATCGGCGGCGTGGACATCGCCCGGATCAGCCGCCCGTACCTGCGGCGGAACATCGGCATCGTGCTGCAGGAGCCGTTCCTGTTCTCCCGCAGCATCCGGGAGAACATTGCCGCCGTGCGCCCCGGCGCGACCATGGAGGAGGTGTGCCGCCACGCGGGCACGGCCCATGTGGACGACGCCATCCTCTCCTTTGCCCAGGGGTACGACACCATCGTGGGCGAGCGGGGCGTGACCCTCTCGGGCGGGCAGAAGCAGCGGGTGGCCATCGCCCGCACCCTGATGGGGGACGCGCCCGTCCTGATCTTTGACGACTCCCTCTCCGCCGTGGACGCCGAGACCGACGCGGCCATCCGGGCGTCGCTGCACCGGGCCAAGGGCACCGCCACGGTGATCCTCATCTCCCACCGCATCACCACGCTCATGCAGGCCGACCTGATCCTTGTGCTGCAGGAGGGGCGGGTGGCGGAGATCGGCAGCCATGAGCAGCTGATGGAGCGGCACGGCCTTTACCGCGAAATTTACGACCTGCAGATGACCGGGGAGGACCGGGATCTGCTGTTCGCCCCGGAAGGAGGGGAAAGCCATGGGGTATGACGAGCAGGACTATACAAAGTCCTTTGACATCCGCTCGTGGAAAAAACTGCTGCCGTTTCTGCGGCCCTACCGCGGCCTGGTGGCCGCGGTGATCGCGCTGAACGTGGTGTGCGCGGCCATCGACATCGCCCTGCCCCTGTTCCAGCGGTACGCCATCGACGAGTTCATCGAGACGGGGGACGTATCCGGCCTGCCGGGCTTCGCCCTCTTCTACGGCTGCGTCATCGGCCTGCAGGCGCTGGCGGTCATCCTGTTCACCCGCCGCTCGATGCGCATTGAGATGCAGCTGGGCCGCGACATGAAGCGCGCGTGTTTCGTGCATCTGCAGACCCTCTCGCTGTCGTACTACAATGTCACGCCGGTGGGCTATCTGCTCTCCCGCATCATGAGCGACACCAATCGCATCGCCAGCATGGTGGCGTGGAACGCCTTCGACATCCTGTGGGCCGTCTTCTACGTTCTGGGGGTGTTCGTGATCATGTTCCTCCTGCACCCGGGGCTCGCGGCGGCGGTGGTGCTCATCGTGCCGGTGATGTCCCTGCTGACGGTGTGGTTCCAGGACAGGATCCTGCGCTGGAACCGCCGGGTGCGCAAGATGAACTCCCGCATCACAAGCGCCTACAACGAGGGCATCATGGGGGCGCGCACCTCCAAAACGCTGGTCATCGAGGCGCAGAACGACCGCGACTTTCAGGCGGTCACCCAGGATATGCGCCTGTCGTCGGTGCGGGCGGCGCGGCTCTCGGCCGTCTACATCCCGCTGGTGATGTTTTTCAGCTCGCTGACAACGGCCATCGTCCTCGCCCGGGGCGGCGCGCTGGCCCTGGAACATCTGCTGCTGATCGGGACGCTGTCGGCGTTCACATCCTACGCGGTGGGCATCTTCGAACCCATCCAGCAGATCGCCCGCAACATCGCCGATCTCCTCTCGCTGCAGGCCAACATCGAGCGGGTGATGGGCCTGCTGGAGCAGCAGCCGCTCATCACCGACACGCCCGCGGTGATCGAGAAATACGGCACGGTCTTCCTGCCCCGGCGGGAGAACTGGGAGCCCATCCGCGGGGACATCGAGTTCCGGGACGTCTCCTTTCGCTACCCCGACGGCGGCGAGGACGTCCTTTCCCACTTCAACCTGAAGATCCCCGCCGGGTCCACCATCGCCATCGTGGGCGAGACGGGGGCGGGCAAGAGCACGCTGGTCAACCTGGCCTGCCGCTTCTTTGAACCCACCTCCGGCCAGGTGCTCATCGACGGCAGGGATTACCGCGAGCGCAGCCAGCTGTGGCTGCACAGCAGCATCGGCTATGTGCTGCAAAGCCCGCACCTGTTCTCCGGCACGGTGATGGAGAACATCCGCTACGGCCGTCTGGACGCCACCGACGAAGAGGTCATGGCGGCGGCCAGGGCCGTCTCGGCGGATCAGGTGGCCATGAAGCTGGAAAAGGGTTACCAGAGCGATGTGGGCGAGGGGGGCGACCGCCTCTCCACCGGCGAAAAGCAGCTGATCTCCTTTGCCCGCGCGGTGCTGGCCGACCCCCGCATCTTTGTGCTGGACGAGGCCACCAGTTCCATCGACACCCGGACGGAGCGCCTCATCCAGGACGCGACGGAGGTGCTTCTCAAGGGGCGCACCTCCTTCCTGATCGCCCACCGCCTGTCCACCATCCGCCGCGCCGACCTCATCCTGGTGGTGCGGGACGGCGCGATCGTGGAACAGGGCACCCACGACGAATTGATCCGCAAAAAGGGGTATTACCGCGACCTGTACCGCAGGCAGTTTGAACAGGAGCGGATGCAGCGGATGTGATCGCAGGCCGGGCGGCGCCCATGTCCGGAAACAACAAAAAGCCGCAGGGAAACCTGCGGCTTTTCTCTCTCTTCGCGCTCCGGTCAGGCGTGCGCCGACACGCTCCCGGCGCACGCCGGCGCGGCCGGCGCCTCGGCGGGGGCCGCCGGGGCGGACGTCTCCGGATGCGGCGTGTCCCCGGCTTTCAGCAGCGTTCCCCGGCGCTTGGGGTCGTCGTTCGGCTTTTGCATCAGGGTCGCCATCGCGTATTGCAGCGGGTCACGGGCCTTCAGATAGCGGCGGTCCTTCATCGGCACCCGGTCTCCCGCCCGGATGCGGGCGGCGATCCGGGCGCACAGCCGCCGCACCCGCGCCTGTTCGGACAAAAACTCGCTCATCGACTGGATGGAGGATTTTTCCTCTTTCTGTTTGGGCCGCAGCAATTCCAGCAGGGCTTTCTTCTCCGGGTCGAGGACCGGGCCGGAGGACCACTCCAGCCGGTCTGTGACCCGCGCCGCCGGGCCCTTCTGCGGCGGCGCCTTCGCGGCCATGGCCTGTTTGCTGCGCTTTGCGGCGCTGACGACCCGCCCGCCGTTTGTGACAGTCAATGACATGATGAATGCTCCTTTCCCGCGCGTTTTGCCGGTCGGGCATCGCCGCCGGCGCGGCGGGCGGCGATGCGGTATCTGTTTTATATATCGTCTGCTTCGGGCAGATGGATAACCGTGCTGTGGGCCGAAAAGGGCCGCGCCGCCCCGTACAGGCGCTTTTCGGGGCCCGGAGCCCCGCCGGCGGGGAGGGAAAAGCTGCCAAAAGTAAAGTTGACAACTCAACTTTTTGCCGCTATACTGTAAAAGTTGAATTTACAATTTATTAAAATCGGGAGGGGCTGTCCTATGGTGGAGCGGTTCGAGCGGTTCAGCGCGGCGATCGCCGAGATCTCGCGCTGCTGGCACAGGCTGGCCGGCGAGGAGATGAAGGCCTATGGCCTGAAAGGCGCGCACGCCACCTATCTCACCGCCATCTACCGCAGCCCGCAGGGGATCACGGTCCCCGAGTTGTGCGAGCTGTGCATGAAGGATAAGTCCGACGCGTCCCGGATGCTGGCCATCCTGGAGGAAAAGGGCCTGGTGTACAAGGAGGGCAAGCACAAGAGCGGCTACGGCGGGGTGATCCGCCTGACGCAGGAGGGGAGGCAGGCGGCGGAGCAGGTGTGCCGGCGGGCCAGCCGCGCGGTGGAACTGGCCGGCCGGGATCTGACCGACGAGACGCGGCAGGTTTTTTACGGCGCGCTGGATTCCATCATCCGGAACCTCCGGGTGCTCGCCGAGGAGGGCATCCCCGAATAAACGGTTCCAAGGAGAAAACCCGCTGTGAGGGTGGAACCGGGTAGCATGAAAAAGGCCCAAGGCGCCTTTTTCGCGCCGGCGCGGGGCCACGCGCCGGAGGCGCCCGGGGGAAAGGGCCGGTTTCACCTGTTCGCCGGCGGGATAAAAAGGAGGAAGCGAAATGAACGAATGCTATGAGGCCCTGTTCACCCCCTGGAAGATCGGCAATGTGGAAATAAAAAACCGCATCGTGCTGTGCCCCATGGGGGGCACCTCCCTCTTCGGCTGGATGGAGCCCAACCACTTTGACAAGGAGGCGGCCAACTTCTTTCTGGAGCGGGCGAAAAACAACGTGGGCCTCATCATCCCCGGCATCGCCCCCATCCGGGACACCCTGGGCGGGCGCTGGCTCTACCAGAACAAGAAGATGTTCCGCCAGCTGAAAGACTACATGGAGGAGCTCCACGCCACCGGCGCGAAGCTGTTCGTGCAGCTCACCGCCGGCATGGGCCGTGCCTGGGGCATCTCCGACGAGGTGCTGCCCATCCACAAGAACCCGGTGCTGAAGGTGCTGGCCAAGCCCATCCTGGACACCGACTACCAGCTGGCCAGCCCCAGCCCGCTGCCCTCCCGCTGGGCGGAGGGCGTCACCTGCCCCCAGATGACCGTGGCCCAGATCCAGGAGATCGTGGCGGCCTTTGCCAAAACGGCGGTCCTCTGCAAGGAGGCCGGGGTGGACGGCGTGGAGGTGCATGCGGTGCACGAGGGCTACCTGCTGGACCAGTTCGCCCTGAAGTACACCAACCACCGCACCGACGGCTACGGCGGCAGCTTTGAAAACCGCTACCGCTTCGCGGTGGACATCCTCAAGGCCATCAAGGCGGCCTGCGGGGCGGACTATCCCGTCTCCCTGCGCTACAGCGCCATCTCCAAGGTGAAGGATTTCTGCTACGGCGCGCTGCCCGGCGAGGAGTACGCCGAGATCGGCCGGGACAGGGAGGAGAGCCTGCGGGCCGCCCGCTATCTGCAGGACGCGGGCTACGATATGCTGGACGCCGACAACGGCACCTACGACTCCTGGTACTGGTCCCACCCGCCCATGTACATGCCGCTGAACTGCAACCTGGAGGACGTGGCCGCCATCCGAAAGGTGGTGGACATCCCGGTGGTGTGCGCCGGCCGCATGGAGCCGGACACGGCTGCCCGGGCCATCCAGGAGGGCCGCATCGACGCCATGGGCGTGGCCCGGCAGTTCCTGGCGGACGGGGAATGGGTCACCAAACTCCTGGAAGACCGGCTGGAGGAAATGCGCCCCTGCATCTGCTGCCACAACGGGTGCTTCAACCTCTCCCACTTCAAGGGCCACGCCAACGCCCAGACCCTGCCGGACACCCGGGGCATGGCCCGCTGCGCGTTGGACCCCCGCACCATGCAGTCCCGCAAATACCGCATCGAGCCCGCCGCCCGCCCCAAAGCCGTCGCGGTGATCGGCGGCGGCATCGGCGGCATGGAGGCCGCCCTGGTCTGCGCAAAGCGGGGCCACAGCGTTACCCTCTATGAAAAGAGCGGGAAGCTGGGCGGCGTGTTCAATGCCGCCGCCGCCCCCTCCTTCAAGGAGAAGGACCGGCAGCTGCTGGCCTGGTACGCCCGGGAGGTGGCCAACTGCCCCGGCCTCACCGTCCGGCTCAACACCGAAGTGAAGGATATCGCCGCCCTGAACGCCGACGAGGTGGTGGTGGCCACCGGCGCGGTGCCGGTGAAGCTGCCGGTGCCCGGCGCGGACAAGGCGGTGGAGGCGGTGGACTACCTGCTGGGCCGCAGGGCCGTGGGGCAGAAGGTGGTGATCGTGGGCGGCGGCCTCACCGGCTGCGAGATCGCCTATGATCTCTATCTCCAGGGCAAGGAGCCGGTGATCGTGGAGCAGAAGAACGACCTGATCGCCGTGGCCGGGGTGTGCCTTGCCAACGCCAGCTATCTGAGGGACTTCTTCCGTACCAACAAGGTGCCGGTGCATCTGGAGAGCGCCGTGGCCGAAATTCGGGAAAACGGCGTGACCATCACCGGAAAAGACGGCCAAAAGCAGGACATCGGGGCGGATTCCGTCATCCTGTCGGTGGGCTACCGCCCGGCGCCGCTGGCGGCCGGGGGCCGGCATGTGCACCTGGTGGGCGACGCCGCCAGGGTGGGCAACCTGCGCACCGTGATCTGGCGGGCCTGGGATGTGGCCATGAAGCTGTGAGGGAGGCGGAAAAATGAAACTGACACAGGAACAGCAGGCCCTGCTGAACGGGGCAAAGGGCGCGGCCATGGCCAAGGTGATGAAGACCCTGGTCATGTACGGCGAAATTTTCGGCGCGGAAAAGCTGGTGCCCGTCACCAGCCGCTACAACCATCTGGTCACCTCCTTCGGCCTCAAGGCCCTGGGCCCGGTCTACGACCTGATGGACCAGCTGATCGCGGCGGGGGCGGTGTCCGGCCAGAAGTTCTCGGCGGACCCCCGGCCCCTGGACCCCAAGGTGCCCGCGAACTTTTTGCAGAATCTGGTCTTCAAGAAGTTCATGTACAGCCGGCAGGACTTCTACGAGGGCCAGCTGAAGGCCCTGGGCCTGAAGGACGAGGACGCCTTCAGCTGCGCCTGCTATCTGGACGAACAGGGCAACCGCCCCGAAAAGGGGCAGGTGCTCAGCTGGGCCGAGTCCTCGGCGGTGGTCTACGCAAACTCGGTGCTGGGGGCCCGGTGCAACCGCAACTCCGGCATCATGGACCTGATGGGCTTCATCGCGGGCTTCGTGCCCTATTTCGGCCTGCTCACCGACGAGGGCCGCAAGGCCACCTGGGTGGTGAAGGTGGAGACCGCCCAAAAGCCCGAGGCGCAGCTGCTGGGCTCCGCCATCGGCATGAAGGTGATGGAGGACGTGCCCTATGTGGTGGGGCTGGACCGCTGGCTGGGCAATGAACTGGACGACGAAGCCTGCGCCTATCTGAAGGACTTCGGCGCGGCCACCGCCTCCAACGGCGCGGTGGGCCTCTACCACATCGACGGCCTCACCCCCGAGGCCAAAGAGCAGGGCAGGGCCCTCATCGCCCCCGGCGCGAAGGAGTACGTCATCGACGACGCGGAACTGCGGCGGGTGAGGGAGGGCTATCCGCTGGTGTGGAAAAACCCCGCCGCCAAGCCGAAGCTGTGCTTTGTGGGCTGCCCCCATCTGAGCCTGCGGCAGCTGAAGGACTGGACGGCGGCGCTGGAAGAGGGGCTGGGAGCCGCCGGCCGTAAAAAACTGGCGGTGCCCACCGTGTTCACCACCGCCCCCGGCGTGAAGGCGGCCTTTGAGGCTACGGAGTACGGCCGTCGGCTGGCGGCCACCGGGGCCGTCCTCTCCTGCATCTGCCCGCTGATGTACATGAACAACCCCCTGTGCGCGTCCATGCCGGTGATCACCTGCTCCAACAAGCTGCGCACCTACACCACCGCCCGCTACTACACCGAGGCGGAAATTCTGGAGATCATCACGAAAGGAGAGGGCCGCAAATGAAGGAATTCCACGGACGCGTGGTCGCCCCCGGCTGTGTGAGCGCACCCGCCCTTGTCTCCCATGGGGGGCTGAACACCCTGGCCTCCTTCCAGAAGGCGCTTCAGTTCGGCGACAAGGCCGCCACCTGCGGCGACCAGAACAACCCCGACCTCTACGGCAAGCCCATGGCGGGCAAGGCCCTATGCCTGCCCCGCACCATCGGCTCCACCACCGGCGGGCTGGTGCTCTACTGCGCCTGCTCCATGGGCCGGCAGCCGGCGTGCCTTTTGTTCTCCGAGCCCATCGACTCGCTGGCCGCCGCCGGCTCGGTGCTGGCCGCCGTCTGGCTGGACAACGCCCAAATGCCGGTCATCGACTGCCTGGGCGAGGCGTTTTTGAACTTTGTGCAAGACGGCATGACCGTCACCGTGAAGGAGAACGGCCTGGTCTGCGTGGACGAGGCAAACGGCTGAGCCGCCGCGGTGAACAAGGCAAAACGGAGGGCCGCCCCAAAGGGGCGGCCCTCCGTTTTGCTGTGACTGTTGGGGGACGATGTGCTCAGCACAGATCGGCCCTAAACGGAAAGCGCGTCGTAAATTGGCGAGTACAGCGTGAAATGAAAACAAATTTTTCCAAAAAGTGGGGAGGCCAGATCAAATGTGTAATATGCACTATAATGTTAATGAAAAAAGGTGGAAAATATAGAAAGTATGCGTATATGAAAAAAAGTTACATTTTTTAATTGACGGAGTAATATTTTTTCATGTATAATTCAGATAGGGTAACTGCTTTCTGTGCAGAAAGCAAAGATAAAAAAGGAGGAAAAGAAATGAAAAAACTGGTCACAAAAATCGCGGCCCTTCTGCTTGTTCCGGGACTGCTGTTGTCAGCGTGTGGCGGTTCTCAAGGAAGTACTCCCGCCTCCAGCCCTTCGGGGAACAGCCAGAATCCTGTAACCATCGAGTTTGCCCAATGGTGGGACAATGAATTGCCCGAAGGATATCTCCAAACGCTGATCGATAAATTCGAAGAGCAAAACCCGAACATCAAGGTGGAGATGATTAGCGCACCTTATGCATCCATTCAGGAGCAGCTTGTGGCTGGTGCAGCGACCGGTACGATGGCCGATGTAGTTGGCCTGAGCGGCGGATGGGTCAACGACTTTGTACAGCAGGGGGCGATTGCCAATCTTACGGAGCTGATGCAGCAGGCGGGATATGATGATTCTCAGCTTGCGTCGCAATGTCAGATCAATGGCGCCACCTACATGATTCCGGTGGTGACGTTTGTTTATGCGCTTTACACAAATACGAATCTGCTTACGGCGGCAGGCATCAGCGAGGTCCCGCGGACGCGGTCTGAATTTATCGCCACGGCCAAAGCAATGACAAATGCGAGTTCGAACACATACGGCTGGGCGCTTCCGCTCTCCCTCGAAGCACCCAACGGTGTGCAAAATGACGTCATGACTTGGGCTTGGGCCTCTGGAGAAAGTGCGCTCAAAGACGGGATGCCGGACCTGACGAATGAGGGGATTCAGAAAACGATCGAATTTGTTAAGGAACTCTATGATTCGGGGAGTGTGTCGCCCGGCGTTTTCTCCATGAAGGAACAAGATAAGGTGGAAGAATTCTGTAGCGGTCGGGTCGGCATGATTGTTAGTCCCATGGGACATATCAACACCATCAAGACCACCAACCCGGAGCTCAACTTCAGTGTGTCGTCGATCCCCGTAGAGGACGGCTTTGACGGCGAGCGCGGAGTCCCGTTCAGTATGTGGGGAATCGGCGTTTCGGAAAACAGCGAGCACAAAGAAGAAGCCTGGAAACTAATCGAGTTTCTGATGAGCCCTGACGCAAATTCTGAATTGTGCACGAATGCAAAGGCCTTCCCTGGCAATTTAAACGCCAAACCAGGATTTGTGGATGATGATGAGTTGTTTGCTTCCGCGTTTGAAATCTACAAAAATGGTCGACTGAAGAATGAATTCATTGGAATGCCTGTGGCGACCGAGCTGATGCGTGTGTTTGATGAACAGATGCAGTTGATGCTGGAGAACGAGCAGTCTGTGGAACAGATGCTCGAAAATGCACAGAACGAGTGGGTGGAACGCTTTAAATGATCAAACGTGGTCTGGCATCACAAAACAAGCGTGTTTCGAATGACGGAAGTGGACGCTTGTGAGCGATACATCGATGCAGGTGGGGAGGCGTTGCCTCCCCACCGTTTAATAAAATCAAAAGCCGCAAAAAGGGGGAGACCCAATGAAAAAACTGAAACAGCAGAACAGAAAGACGACGATGTTCAAGTTCAAACGCACGGCAACACCATATTTGTATCTGGCTCCAACGATGGTTTTGTTTTTTGCGCTGATGCTTGTGCCGGTAGTGACCGTTGTGGGGTACTCCTTTTTTGATAACGTTATTATGAACAGGCATCCTGTTTTTGATGGGTTGAACAATTATCGGATGATTTTGACGGATCCAGTATTCTATGAAAGCCTTTTGAACACAGCGATCTTTGTGGGGATGAGCGTGGTGGCCCATATTACACTGGGGATGTTTTTTGCCCTGCTGCTGAATTCCAGCCTGCTTCACGCCATACCGAAAGCCATTTACCGAGTGATATACATTATCCCGTGGGTATTCACTGTGTCGATTATTGCGGTTTTATGGAGACTGCTGTTGAATCCTAATGGCGTTATCACATACTTTTTGAATGTGCTCGGAACGGTACAAGGGCACATCGATTGGCTCGGCTCTCGCGACACCGCTCTCGGAGTGGTGACGTTTGTTAACATCTGGAGCGGATATCCATTCTACTTGGTGAGTATTTTGGCAGGGTTGCAGGGAATATCCAACCAGCTGTATGAAGCCGCAACTGTGGACGGCGCTGGGACTTTCCAAAAACTTGTGTTCATCACGATCCCGCAGTTGAAGCCTATCCTGATGAGCCTTACGATCCTGGACTGCATCTGGACAACGCAGCAATATGCACTGGTTTGGATGCTCACCGGGGGCGGCCCCGTGCACGCAACGGAAATGATTAGCACCTACACATACAAACTGGCGTTTAGCAGCTATGAGTTTTCGCGGGCTTCTGCCAGTGCGGTCATCGTTCTGATGATTTCGCTGCTGCTCATCTTCCTGTATGTAAAGGCCCAAAAAGCGAGGGAGTCAACATGAAGAGAAAACAAACAATGATTATGTTGCAAACGGCAATTTATGTCATTTTGACGATCGGGGCGTTTTTTTCGGCTTTTCCTGTGATTTGGATGCTGTCCTGCTCTTTTAAAGAGAATTCATCCATCTTTGATTATCCGCCGCGTCTGATTACCGAAACATTTTCGCTGGATGCCTACGCGGCGATCCTAACAAACAGCACACAGCTTCGATTTTTTATCAACAGCTACCTGGTCTCGATTTTGGTGACGGTATTAACTCTGGTCCTGGCGTCGTGCGCTGCATACAGTTTCAGTCGATACGATTTTCCGGGGAAAAACGTTTTGAACACGGTGATCATTGGCGTTCAAGGGCTGCCGCAGATTACCCTCTTGATTCCCTATTTTGGGTTGATTGTCACATTGCAGTTGTATGATACATATCTGGCGCTGATACTGACCTATATGATTTTTACGCTTCCCTATGCGATTCTCATTCTCACAAGCTATTTTAACACGGTTCCGAAAG
This sequence comes from Candidatus Allofournierella merdavium, assembly GCF_944382735.1. Lineage (NCBI taxonomy): Bacteria > Bacillati > Bacillota > Clostridia > Eubacteriales > Oscillospiraceae > Allofournierella > Candidatus Allofournierella merdavium. The sequence goes on from NZ_CALWND010000006.1 coordinate 19,654, forward strand.
AACTGGATGAAGCGGTGAAAATCGATGGGGCGAGTTCGTTTTGTACGTTATGGAAGATTATTCTTCCCATTTCGAAGCCGGGGATCGTTGCCGTGGGGATACGGACGTTTATGCAAGCGTGGAATGAGTACCTGTTTGCCCTTACATTGACGAAGTCTTTGTCCATGCGAACGGTACCAGTGGGCATACAGATGCTGATGGGAGAGTATTCCTACCAGTGGAACGAAATGATGGCGATGAGTATTCTTGGATCGCTGCCGGTCTTGATTTTGTATTTAGCTTTTCAAAAGTATTTTATTGGCGGTCTGGCGGCAGGCGCGGTCAAAGAATAAAGTGGAGGGAACAACGATATGTTGATTAGCTTAAAAGAAATCCTCGCGCCGGCGCAAAAGTATGGCTTTGCCGTGCCTGCGTTCAACATTGCCAATTTCGCAATGTTCGGCGGAGTGATCTCAGTATGTGAGCGAACAAACTCCCCCGTGATTATCGAGATTCACCCAAACGAATTGAATCACATAGGGCCGTATATGGTAAAAGGGATTCTGGAACAGCTGGTGAGAAGCCCAATCCCGGCTTGCCTGCATCTGGACCATGGGTCGACCTTCGATCAGGTTATGCTGGCGATCAGGCTGGGGTTTACATCGGTTATGATCGACGGTTCTCTGCTGCCTTATTGGCAGAATGTGGAACTATGCACAAAGGTGGCGCAAGCGGCACACGCGGTGGGGATTTCTGTTGAGGGTGAGTTGGGCACTATTGGTATCGCGGCAGCCTGTGACGAGCCTGGTGCGAATGAGATCGTATATACCAGCCCGCAGGAGGCGGTGGCGTTTGTTAAGGACGCTGGGATCGATGCCCTGGCGGTCGCAATTGGGACCTCACATGGGCTTTATCCAAAGGACAAGAAGCCAAAATTGCGGCTGGATCTATTGCGTGAGATCGCAGAAGTCGTGGACATCCCGCTTGTGCTGCACGGGGGATCGAACAATCCTGATAACGAGATACGGGCGGCGGTGAAAATCGGCATCAGCAAAGTAAACATCGCCAGCGATATCAAACAGGCATACTACCAGCAGATGAGAGTCGTGCTGAAGGACGATAAGATTTTGGAGCCCAAAAAGATCCAGATGCCTTGCATTGAGACGATGTGCCGGGTGGTAGAGTCTAAACTTCGGCTGCTGGGCACTTTGGGGAAAGCTGATTATTACAGGTGAGATTATGGAGCCTTTGACTGTTTTGGGGTTTAATAACTGCATTGACTATGAGATGGTGTGGAATGGGAAAAGGATGGAATCTCTCGTCAAAGAACACGGCATCCATCAAAAAGACATTCAAATGCCCAGGATCATAAACGACGAACGATCCATGATAGTTGCGCTCTTGTCGTTTCTGGAGTCGGGCACTGGCGGTGAGTGCACGGTGGAAAGAATGAGTGTGCTTCAACGGCTGGCCAGGCGGTTTGAATATCGGTGCACACTGGGTGGCACCTCCGTAAGAGCTGCGATTACACTGAACAACCTGAACTGCAAAGGAACGGTCCATCTGGCTGCCCAAAATCAGGTCGTTCGCGACCAGTTTCCTCAAGGGTGGAAGATCCTCTGCGGAAGACAACGGGATGAGCTGTACCCGCACATCATATTTCAATACCGTAAAAATGACAGGGTCTGCGTCAATGACATCGATATCTGTGCAAAACGCAGCAATCGCGTGATTTTCAGTTGTGATAAAAGCTGTGCGGAACTGGTGCTGAGCCAGGAACTCTCCAGTATCTTTAAGAATACCAGTGTGCTGATGGTTTCCGGGTTCCACACGATCTCGGATCGCGTGCTAGCGGACAAACGCCTTGATGAGTTGTGCGACGCAATGAACAGTCTGCCCGCTGCGGCGTTCGTGTTATATGAGGACGCTTGCTGCCGCAATGAGAAAGTGGGAGAAGCGATCCTTTCGCACCTGTTCGGAAAAACCACGGTGTTCAGTCTGAATGAAGATGAACTGTCTCGGTATATCGGAGAGCAGGTCGATATACTCAATCCAAACGCTGTTCTGAATGCGCTTGAGAGGCTGAGGAAGATCACAGGTAGCGGGCATATACTACTGCACACACGTCACTATGCGATGATTACCGGACAAAACGCGCGGGAATACAGGCGTGCGCTTGAGAGCGGCAACGTCTGTGCGGGCCTGCGGTTTATGCACGGGGACCAATGGACGCTTGAGGATTATCGTGACGGGTTTTTATTGCCACGCTGCCCGTCAGGGTGCCAGTTTGAGGAAAAAATTGTGGCTTTGGGCAGGGAAGATACCTGTTGTTGCCCAAGTTTATTGACAGATGAAAGGAAAGGTATTACGATTGGTTTAGGTGATACTTTTATTGGTGGGTTTTTGTACCGGATCATGCCCAAATGAACAGCACGCAGGCTTTGCAGAAGAAGGTGAGGAATTATCCAGTATTGCTACGATGATGATGTGATCACCATCATAAAACAAAAATATGATGTTATTTTTTTGGCGGAAAAAAAGGTGGCCGATTTTATTATCGAAAACCCGGATGATGTGGTCAATTATAATGTGTCTGAACTTGCCAATGCAAGCGGTGTTAGCGATGCCACTGTGATCCGCTTTTGCAAGCACATTGGGTTTCAGGGATACAACGAAATGCGGATTCGCCTTTCCCGTGACCTTGGCCGCCTGCAAACTGCCGCGCCCCGGTTTGGCCTGGAAGATTTCGACTCAGTTGATGAGATTTTGCAGGAATTCATTTCCAACACGCTCTCCCTGAGCAAGGAAATAGATATAGACACCCTGCTGGCCTGCGCAAAAAGGATTCGGGAAAGTGCAATGGTCCATGTCATTGCGGTGGGGAACACTTCGCCCCTTGCAATGTACACAGGCTATCGGTTCGAGCGCCTAGGGATACGTTGCACATACAATTCCATGCCAGAGTACTTTCTGAACCATATCAATCTGGCGGGCCCGCAGGACCTGGTCCTTGCGTTGTCGCTGTCCGGCTGCTCCAAACAAATCGTTGGGGGGCTGGAACTGGCAAAGGAAAAAAAACTTCATACAATCGTTATTTCCGGGCACAAGTATTCACCTGCCGCGCGGCTGGCGAATGTATTGATTTTGTGCGGAGTGATGCGCGGCTCTTCCCAGCAGAGCATCGAGCTTTCCCATTTGAACCTCATGGCCGTGATAGAACTGTTGCTGCACTGTCTGGAAAAAACCAGCCCCGCGACTGATCTGTACTCCGAGAAGCTGGTCAATATCCTCTCGGAGTACAAAATGTAAAACCATGCGAGTGATCCTCGCTTGAGGGCCGGCAAATTCGAGAGCCAGGGCGTGGGTAATTATGATGTTTGGATGCGTTCTTGCAAAATCTGAAAAGCGACCCTTAGCGTGCAATGTGGCAGAAAGCTTAAGAGGGCGTTAGGGGCTTGAAGCCTTTTTCGACAGCCGCATCCGAGACGACGTATTAAAGGCGGGTGCACCCGCCGCGGCGAACAAGGAAAAACGGAGGGCCGCCCCAAAGGGGCGGCCCTCCGTTTTTGGTCTTTGTCGCTGGATGCGGCGCCTTGTGGGCCCAGGCGCCGCGGGAAGGTGCGGGGAAAATGCGGGGGATCAGCGGACCAGTTTCTTGAACTCGTCGGCGACGAACTGGACCTTGGGCCCGATGATGACCTGCACGCTGGTCTTGCCCGGACGGACAACACCGGCGGCGCCGGAGGCATTGATCTTCTTTTCGTCCACCAGCAGGCGGTCCTTCACTTCCAGGCGCAGACGGGTGATGCAGTTGTCCACGCTGGTCACGTTCTCGGCACCGCCCACGCCCTCCAGGATGGCCTTGGCCATGGCGGCGTAGTTGTCGCTGCCCAGTTCGATCTTCATCTCGGCCTCGGCGTCGTCGTCCTCACGGCCGGGGGTCTTCAGGTCCATCACGGTGATGACGACGCGGAAGATCACATAGTACAGCACGAAGAACACCAGGCCGATGGGGATCAGCAGCCAGGGATTCTGGGCGAAGGGAGCCTTGAAGCTCAGCACCCAATCGATGAAGCCGGCGCTGAACTGGAAGCCCGCGCGGATGGGCAGCGCGGCCACGATGCCCACCGACAGGCCGGTGAGGATGGCGTGGATCACATACAGGACGGGAGCCAGGAACATGAAGGAGAACTCCATGGGCTCGGTGACGCCGGTGAGGAAGGAGCACAGAGACACAGACAGCAGGATACCGGCGGTGATCTTCTTGCGGTTGGTCTTGGCGGTGTGGTACATCGCCAGGGCCGCGCCGGGCAGGCCGAACATCATCACGGGGAAGAAGCCGGCCTGGTACATGCCGGTCACACCCAGCACGCCGCCGTCCACGGTGCCCCAGAACTTGCCGATGTCGTAGATGTTGGCCACGTCGAACCAGAACACGCTGTTCAGGGCGTGGTGCATGCCGATGGGGATGAGCAGGCGGTTCAGGAAGCCGTAGATGCCCGCGCCGATGGCGCCCAGGCCCATGATGCTCTCGCCGACCCACACCAGGAAGCTGTAGATGACGGGCCACAGGAAGTACAGGGGGATGCAGGCGATCAGGGTGAAGATGACGGTCATGATGGGCACGAAGCGGCGACCCGCGAAGAAGCCCAAAAAGTCCGGCATGTTGGTCTTGTAGAACCGGTTGTAGCAGCCGGCGGCGATCAGGCCGCACAGGATGCCGATGAACTGGGTGTTGATCTTGCTGAACGCGGCGGGCACCGCGGCAGCGTCAACGCCCATGATGGAGGCCACCACAGCGGGGCTGAGCATGGTCTGCACGGTCAGCCAGGAGATGATGGCGGCCAGGGCGGAGGTGCCCTCCTGGTCCTTGGACATGCCGATGGCCACGCCCAGGGCGAACAGGATCGCCATGTTGTCGATCAGGATACCGCCGGCCTTGATAAGCAGCATGGCGATCATGCTGTTGGCGCCCCATCCGGAGGGGTCGATCCAGTAACCGATGCCCATCAGCACGCCGCCGATCGGCAGGCAGGCCACAGGCAGCATCAGGGATTTGCCCAGACGTTGCAGAAAACGCATCATAAGTAATATCCTCCTAACACTGTCGTCGAACCGGGGCGTTTTGCCGCCGGTTCAGAATATCAGCAGGGGCGGCCGGCCCACAGCCGTCCCTCTTTGCCGCGGATCAGAGATTGGCCTTCAAAAACTCGGCCATGGACGCGGCGGCCGCGTCCTCGTCGGGGCCGTCAAAGGTGAGGGTGAGCTCCATGCCCTGTTTGGCGGCCAGCTTCATCACGCCCAGAATGCGCTTGGCGTCCACCGAGGCGCCGTTGACGCCCACCGTCACGGCGCAGGCGTGCCGCGCGGCCTCCTTCACCAGCAGGCCGGCGGGGCGGGCGTGCAGCCCCATCGCGTCGGTGATGACATATTTGATCTCTTTCATGGTTTATACCTCGCTTTCGCAAACTTTCTTGCGCAGTTCCAGCACCCGGCTGGGGGAGACGGAAAGCTCATCGTAGCCCATCCGCAGGAAGGTCTCGGTGAGGGAGATGTCCGCGCCCAGTTCGCCGCAGATGCCCGCCCAGATGCCTTCGGCGTGGGCGTTGTCCACGATGGTCTGCAGCAGCGCCAGCACCGCCGGGTGGTGCGCGTCGTAAAATTCGTCCAGCTTGGCGTTCTGCCGGTCGATGGCCAGGGTGTACTGGGTCAGGTCGTTGGTGCCCACGCTGAAGAACTGCACCTCTTTGGCCAGTTCCCGGCTCATGATGGCGGCGGCGGGGGTCTCGATCATGATGCCCAGTTCCACCTCGCCGAAGGGCACCCCCTCGGCGGCGAGCTCCGCCTGTATCTTGCCGCAGAAGGCCTTGATGCGGCGGACTTCCTCCACCGAGATGATCATGGGGAACATCACGCTCAGCGGGCCGAAGGCGCTGGCCCGGTAGATGGCCCGCATCTGGGGGCGGAAGATGTCCTCCCGGGTCAGGCAGATGCGGATGCCGCGGTAGCCCAGCGCCGGGTTCTCCTCCTTTTCCAGCCCGAAGTAGTCCACCTGTTTATCCGCGCCGATGTCCAGCGTGCGGATGACCAGCGGCCGCCCGGCCAGCTGCTCCACCACGCTGCGGTATCCCTCGAACAGCTCCTCCTCGGTGGGAAAGCTGCTGCGCCCCAGATACATGAACTCGCTGCGCAGCAGGCCCACGCCCTCGGCGTCGCAGTCCAGGGCGGTCTTCACGTCCTCCGGGCTGCCGATGTTGGCCAGCAGCTTGATGCGCCGGCCGCCGGCCGAGACGGTGGGCACCCCCCGGTAGGCCTCCAGCCGCAGGCGATAGGCCTGGGCTTCGTCCCGCTTTTGGGTCATGGCCGCCAGGGTCGCCTCGTCCGGCTCCACATAGTAGCGGCCTTCGAAGCCGTCCACGATCATCTGCTTGCCCTCCAGTTCCGGGTCCAGGGCGATCTGCGCCTGCACCAGGGAGGGGATGTTCATGATGCGCGCCAGGATGGCGATGTGGCTGTTGGAGGACCCCTGCCGGGTGATGAAGGCCAGGATCTTGTCCTTGGGCAGCTGCACCGTCTCGCTGGGGGTCAGGTCCTCCGCCACCAGGATGCCGGGCGCGGTCATGGAAAAGCCGCTCTTGCCGCCGCAGAGGATGGTCACGATGCGCTCGGCCATATCCCGGATGTCCACCGCCCGGGCCTGCATATAGGGGTCCTCCAGCGCGGCGAAGGCGGCGCTGAAGGCGTCGCCGGTCTCCCGGGCCGCCTGGGCGGCGCTGGCGCCGCCGGCGATCATGTCCCGCACGCCGTCCAGATAGTCCATGTCGTCCAGCATCATGATCTGCACGTCCAGGATCATGGCCTGTTCCTCGCCGATCTCCCGGCGGGTCTTTTCGAACAGCCCGGTGAGCTGGGCGCGGGCCGTCTCACGGGCGGCGTCGAATTTTTTCTGTTCCGCGGCGGCGTCGCCGCAGGCGCCGGGCAGCTCCCGCTGCTCGCGGCGGTAGACGTAGGCGGGCCCGATGGCCACGCCGGAGAACACCGGCCTGCCGGTTCCCTGTTGCATACTCGTTTTCCCCCCTCGCGCCGGGCGCGCGTTACTGTTTTACCAGGGTCAGCACCACGTCGCCCTCCTTGACCTCGGCGGCCGGATGGGCGTTCACCGCGGCGTAATCGGCGGTGTTGCAGATGACCATGGGGGTGATGGTGTCGAACCCGGCGGCGGCGATGGCCTCCCGGTCGAACTCGATCAGCAGCTGGCCGGCGCTCACATGATCGCCGTTTTTTGCGTGCACGGTGAAGTGCTTGCCCTCCAGCGAGACCGTCTCAAGGCCCACATGGATCAGCACCTCGGCGCCGCAGTCGGCCTTCAGGCTCACCGCGTGGCCGGTGTCGAACATCAGATCCACCGTGGCGTCGCAGGGGGCCACCACCCGGTCGGAGGCGGGGCGGATGGCCACGCCCTTGCCCAGGATCTCCTCCCCGAAGGTGGGGTCGCTCACCTCGCTCAGCGGCACGGCCTGCCCGGCCACCGGCGCGCCCAGCCCGATCTCGGCGGACTTCTTTGCAAACAGCTTGTCAAAAATACCCATTGTGTGTTTCGTTCCTTTCCGTTGTGCCCTTGGCTGTATCTTCGTTCCCGCATGGGGGATGGCTGTGGGGGCTGCCGGCTCAGACCAGCCGGCAGGTGCGGTGCAGGATGGCCGCCAGATAGGCCTGCTCCTCGGGGGCGAGGGTGTTCCGGGTGCGCCGCTCCAGGCCTTCCACGATCTGCTGCGCGCAGCGGAATTCGTCCGGATAGCACTGCCGCACCAACGCCACGAACCGCTCGTCGCCCCGGGGCGGGATGTCGCCCGCGAAGGCCCGCAGCACCAGGAATTTCAGCTGCACGGTGAACTCGTCGTAGAACCGGCTTTCGGTGTCCAGCCGCAGATGGGGCCAGCCCTCCAGCGTGGTGAGGATGTCGTGGAGGGTCTGGGTGATGCGCAGCGTGTCGCTGATGGAGTTTTCGTATTCCGCGTTCACCAGATGCAGCGCGATGCTGGCGGCCTCGTCGTCGGGGAAGTGGACGTCCAGCTCCCGCGCCAGCAGTTCCAGCGCGTACTTGCCCACCGTGTACTCCCGGGGATAGAAGGTGCGCACCTCCGCCAGCAGCGTGTTCTGAAAGGTGGTGCCGCTGCGCAGCCGGTCGATGGCAAAGCAGATGTGGTCGGTCAGGGTGAGGTACACACTGGGGCTGAGCTTGCGGCCAAGGTCCTGGGTGGCCCGGTCCACGATCACGCTGCAAAGTTCGATCTGCTGGGCGGGCAGGGTGGAGAACAGGTCGGTCAGGCGGCGGGCGTCGTCCGGCGTTTCCATCCGGAACCGCTTTTCTACCTTGGTGTCGTCCAGTTCGTCCCCGGCCCGCAGCGCAAACCCCAGGCCCCGCCCCATGGCGATCCACTCCCGGCCGTTTTCGTCGCGGCAGGACACAACGTTATTGTTGATGCATTTCAATACCTGCATACAATCGACCTCGCTGGCAGAAACAAAAAAGACCACATTCAAAACCGTTCCATCAATGGAATTTCCATGGAAAAGTTTTGAATATGGTCTTGCCTGCCGAACAGTAACAACCCAACACTTAACACCCTAAGCTTATCAATCGGTTCAAAGATTGTCAACAATTCCGGCAAAAAATACGGTGATTCTGCCTAATGCACAAATGCGGCTGGAATAATTTGTCTGTTTTGCGGATTGAAAACCGCCGAAAGATCGTTACATGGCCTGCAAAATCTGCTTTGCCCGCCGCACCAGGGCGGCGTCGGCGTATTCCCGCAGGTACTCGTCCGCCACCGGCAGGCCCATGGGCACCCCTTCCCGGCGAAAGCGCATGGGGCTGGGCACGGCCCGCTTGGCGGAAAAGTGGAACTGGCGCACGCCGGCGCGGGCGAGCAGGGCCAGGTTGTCCGGCCCCACGCCGCTGCCGGCCAGAATGGCGATGCGGCCGGCGGCGCGCGCCGTCAGCTGCCGCAGCAGTTCCGCGCCCTGAGGGGCTTTGGCCTGCTGGCCGGAGGTGAGGATGGTGTCGAACCCCAGGGCGATCGCGTCTTCCAGCCCCTCAAAGGGGTCGCGGCACAGATCGAAGGCCCGGTGGAGGGTGTGGCACATGCCGGCGGAGGCGGCGACGCAGTCGGCCAGGAAGGGGCCGTCCAGCCTGCCGTCGGGCAAAAGGGCGCCCAGCACCACCCCGTTCGCGCCCAGGGCGCGGCACTGCTCCACCTCCCACAGGGTCGTCTCCTTTTCCGCGGGGGTGAAGCAGAAATCGCCGAAGCGGGGGCGCAAAAGCACGTTCACCGGAATGCTTACCTCCCGCAGCACCTGGCGCACCAGCCCCAGGGAGGGGGAGGTGCCGCCGATCAGAAGGTTGGCGCACAGCTCCAGCCGGTCGGCGCCGCCCTCCTGGGCCGCCAGGGCGGATTCCAGCGAGTCCACACAGATCTCCAGCAGATGTTCCATTTCGCTCTCCTCGTTTCGTGGAAATAGGGCCGCCGGCGGCCCGGTATGGATATTGTACACCATCCTTGGCGCTCTGGCCAGCCCTCTTTTCCGCAAAGGGGAAAAGGGCGGAAGGCGAAAAAACAGCCGCCTCCCCGGCGGGGAGGCGGCTGCGGTTTGGTTTCGCGGCGGGGCGCTCACAGCACCACCATGCCGATGGACAGGATCACGATGTGGACCACCAGCATGGCGGCCAGGGGTTTCCAGATGTATCGCACCCAGGTGGAAAACTCCACGCGGCAGATGGAGATGGCGCCCATCAGGGTGCCGCTGGTGGGGCTGATGCAGTTGATCAGCGCGCAGGAGCCGCTGAGCACACAGACCATGATCTCCGGCACCAGGCCCAGGTTCTGCGCCAGCGGGCCCATGATGGGCATGGACACGGTGGCCAGGCCGGAGGAGGAGGGGATCAGCACCGACAGCAGCAGATACACGATGTAGGACACGCCGGTGAACAGGAGGGACGAGGTGCCCTGCAGCGCGCCGGAGGCCTTTTCCAGAATGTACATGTCCAGCCCGGTGCTGCTCATGATGACCGAGACGCCCCGGGAGACGGCGATCACCAGCGCCACGCCGATCAGATCGCCCGCGCCGCCCAGGAAGGAGTTCACGATCTCCCGCTCCTTCAGGCCGTATACCAGGCCGATCACGATGGCCATCACCAGGAACCAGGCGGTCAGCTCGCTGAAGTACCAGTCGCCCAGGTTGACGCCGGTCAAAAAGCTGGTGTGGTCGAACAGGTGGATGTCGAAGGAGTTCCAGGGGATCATGCCCACGATCATCACCACAAAGGAGATGCCGAAGAGCACCAGCACCACCTTCTGCCGCAGGGTGAAATCGGCGGAGGCGTCCGGCTGTTTGTCACCGCTGTACTCCTTTTCCACCGAGGCCCACTCGTCCTCGGTCAGAAGGGACGCTTTTCTGTCCGCCTTGACTTTGTTGGCGTAGCGCACCACAAAAACGGCGCCGATGAGGTAGCACACGATCCAGGAGACACAGCCCGCCAGGATGATGATGGTCTGGTTGGACTCGATGCCCACCGAGTTCAGCGCGTCCACGCTGGCGGAGACGCTGAAGGGGTTCACCGTGGCGCCCAGGGTGCCCGCCGTGGAGCCCAGCAGAATGGTGGAGGCGGCGATCAGCGGGTCGAAGCCGGCCGCCACCATGGTGGAGGTGACCAGGGCATAAAAGGCGATGGTCTCCTCAAACATCCCGTAGGTGGTGCCGCCCACGCTGATGAGGAACATCAGGATGGGGATCATCCAGGTCTCCTTGCCGTTCAGCTTCTTCACAACGGCGGTGATGCCGGCGTTCAGCGAGCCGGTCTTCATCACAACGCCCAGAAAGCCGCCCAGCACCAGCACGAACAGGGATACGCCCAGGGCGCTGGCAAAGCCGTCGATGGGGGCCATGACCACGTCGGACACCTTGGCCGGCGTGATGGCCGGGATGAACTGGGTAATGATGGCCACCACGATGGTGAGCAGGATCAGCACCGTGAACGCGGTGGGCATACGAAACTGTGTTTTCCGCTTTTCCACAAAAATTGCTCCTTTCGATCGGTGGAAACTGGTGCCCCTCCGCGAAATGCCGCGGCAAACGCTGCGCATAAACGCGAAAAGGCGGTTGACAGGGCTGAAAATGCTTTGTAGAATATGTTCATGGAATACATTCGATGAGCTGATTCTGTCACTCAATTGTCAAAAAACAACCCTTTCCGTAAAAAGTTTTTGGCGGAGGGGCAAAGGAAACAGATTCGCAGGGAGGCAGATTCACAATGAATGAACTGTTACAGCGCGCGAAGGAGACGCAGGCGGAACTGGTGGAAAACCGCCGGTGGCTGCACTGCCATGCCGAGGTGGGCTTTGAGCTGCGGCAGACGTGCGCATTTGTGGAGGAAAAACTGAAGGAGATGGGCTATGAACCCCGGCGGATGAGCGGAGCGGGCATCGTGGCCACCGTGGGCAAGCAGGGCGGAAAAACCGTGCTGCTGCGGGCGGATATGGACGCGCTGCCGATGAAAGAGGAGTCCGGCCTGGAGTTCGCGGCCACAGGCGACGCGGCCCACACCTGCGGGCACGATGTGCACACGGCCATGCTGCTGGGGGCGGCCCGGCTGCTGAAGGAGCACGAGGCGGAACTGAACGGCTGCGTGAAGCTGATGTTCCAGCCGGACGAGGAGGGCACCAACCCCCTGGGCTTTTCGGGCAGCCAGGCCATGCTGAAGGACGGCGTTCTGGAAGATCCCCATGTGGACGCGGCGTTCTCCATGCACATCTGGTCCAACACGCCCTATCCTGCGGGCACCTTCTTCTCCCGGCAGGAGGCGCTGATGTCCTCCTGCGACACGGTCACCGTCACGGTCACCGGCAAGGGCACCCACGGCAGCATGCCCCAGGACGGCGTGGACCCCATCAACGCCGGCGTGCATGTGTACCAGGCCTTTGAAAACCTGATCGCCCGGGAAGTGCCGCCCTATGAACAGTGCTCGCTGACCTTCGGCCAGTTCCAGAGCGGTTCCGCGGCCAATGTGCTGCCGGAGACCGCGCTGCTGGTGGGCACCCTGCGCACCGTGTCGGAGGACACCCGCGCCCGGCTGAAAAAGCGGATCGAGGCCATCTGTGCCGGCATGGGGCAGGCCTTCGGCGCCCAGATCGGGGTCACCTTCACCCAGGGCATCCCCTGCGTGTACAACGCCCCGGCCCTCACCGAGAGCGTGCTGCGCTATACCCGGGAGCTGACCGGCGAGCCGGTGGTCACCCTGAAGGTGCCGCTCTCCAGTTCCGACGACTGGAGCGAGATCTCGCAGAAGGTGGATTCCTGCTATCTGCTGCTGTCCAGCGGCACCGCGGAGGAGGGCTATCCGTACTCCCAGCACAACCCGAAGATCCGCTTCAACGAGGACGTGATGTACCGGGGCGCCGCGGCCTATTGCAGCGTGGCGCTGAACTGGCTGCGGGAGAACGGCTGATCCGCCGCGTGCGGCAGCCTGCGGAAAAAAACCGCCCGCGGGCCTTTTGGGGGCCCGCAGGCGGTTTTTGTGTTCGCCGTCGGTTGAGAACGGCGGCGGAACTTGTTATAATGAGTTACAACGAGGTGGGGCCCCATGGAAAAGAAACCGACAAAGCGCGCGCTGCAGGCACAGGAGACCAAACGGAAGATCTACCGGTGCGGCGCGGAGTTGTTTCGAAAATACGGCTATCAGAATGTGAGCGTGGAGCAGATCGCCCAGGCCGCCGGGGTGGGCATCGGCACGCTGTATCACTATTACCCCTCCAAGGCCGACCTGTACGGGGAGATGTTCATCCGCGCGGACGACTTCTTTTCCGCCTTTGAGGACGCCGCCGCGCTGCAAAAGCCCCCTGAGGAGGTGCTGATGGAGTACTTCCGCCAGTACGCCCGCCTGAACGAGGGCATGGGGGTGGAGTATGTGCAGCTGCTGGTCTCGCCCCAGAACCGGGAGGTCTTTCAGGGCAACCAGAACTTCGAACTGATCCTGGAGCGCCTGCTGGAAGGCTATCAGCGGGCCGGCCGGCTCAGCCGCCGGTACACGCCGGCGCAGTGGCGCACCTACCTGATGGTCTGCGCCCGGGGCGTGGTGTTCGACTGGCCCATCCACAACGGGCCGGGGTACGACCTGACCACGCAGATGGATTTTGTGATGGGGCAGGCACTGCGCCCGCTGCTGGAGGATGCAGAATAAAAACGACGGGCCGCCCGCGCGTATGCGCGGGCGGCCCGTTTGTTTCGGGCAAACCGCCGGCCGGACAAGGGGGCGGCGGTCATACCTTTTTGATCAGGCGCGGTTTCTGCTTTTCCGGTTCGCCCTGGGAAAGGGCCCGGTCCAGCTTTTCCAGGGCGGCGGTGAACACCGCCAGTTCGTCGTCGCTCAGGCTTTCCAGCTCGCTGAAAAAGCCCTTGAAGGAGGCCTGGTTGATGGCGGCGGCGTGCCGGCGGTAGATCTCGGCCCCCATGTCGGAGGGGCGCAGGATGATGTTCTTTCGGTTGTTTTCCGCCTGGTATTTGTCCACAAGGCCCAGTTCGCACAGCAGCTTGGCGATCTTGGAAAAGGTGCTCTGGGGGATGCCCAGCTGCTCGGAGATACAGTTCATGCAGGAGTCGTCCTCCTGGTGCTCCAGAATGTATTCGAATACCTGCCATTCCTGCGCGGTCAGGGAGATGCCCTCTGTGAGGGGGGCGCGTTTGCTGAAGGTCCGCTGCACAATGTTCGTGTGGCGCACCAGCGCGGCCACCAGCGGCCGGTAGCGGCCCATCCATTCCGTACCCAACGTGTGAGACGCCTCCTTTGCGGGGAGTTTCAATTCACTAAGATACTATCACAGAGGCAAACGCCGTGTCAATGCGCGCGGCGGCAGGAACGCCCGCACGAAAAATATGCGCAGAAAAAAAGCGGGGGAGGGACGCCGCACAGCGTCCCTCCCCCTGTGGTCGGCCGTCACGGCCGTGTCACAGCGCGTCCATATCCCGGCTGGCCACCAGGTCCGCCCCGGTGCCCAGCAGGTCCGGCAGGATCACCTGGCCCCGGCGCACCGGCGCGGTCAGCCGCACCTTGGCCACCTCGGCCATGGCGTCCATCAAAAGGCCCTTGGGGATGGCCCGGCTGGTCTTCACCGGAATCCGGGGATACAGCCCGCCCGCCACGCAGACGGTGGTGGTGAGCACCCGGGTGGGGTTGCGCAGTTCATTCTGGCCGTACTCCGCGCCCTTGGGGCAGGAATTGCCGGTGACCGCCCAGCCGTTTTCCTCGTCCACCTTCAGATGGCAGCCCCTGGGGCAGACGATGCAGATCAGTTCTTTCATGGCGTTACACCTCCTGGATGCGCAGGGTCAGCGGGCCCCGGGCCTGTTTCAAAAGCTGCGGCGGCAGCCCGATCTGCTCCATCTCGCCGGGGGCCATGTGCTCCCGCTTGAAGCGGGCGATGGTCTTGCCGTCGGCGTCGGTGGCAAGGATCTGGGCGTCCTTCGTCACCCGGTTCACCCGGAAGAACACCTGGGCGGGCTTTTCCAGCGCGTCCAGCCGCAGGTGCTGGGGCACGGTGTAACTCACCCCGTCGCCGTTTTGCAGCTCCAGCGCGTCGCCAGCGGCCCGCTTGCCCTGCACATAGGCGGCGGCCGCCGCGCCCGCCCGCTCGCTCTCGGCGGAGACGTAGTCCACCAGGTCGTGCACATGCACCACATTGCCGCAGGCGAAGATGCCCGGCACGCCGGTCTCCATGTTTTCATAGACCACCGCGCCGCTGGTGCGGCGGTCCATGGTGATGCCCGCCTGCCGCGTCAGCTCGTTCTCGGGGATGAGGCCCACGCTCAGCAGCACCGTGTCGCAGTCGAACACCATCTCGGTGCCGGGCACCGGCCGGCGGTCGGGGCCCACCTGGCTCACCGTCACCTGCTCCACCCGCTGATGGCCCTTGATGTCGGTGATGGTGTGGGAGAGATAGAGGGGGATGCCGTAGTCCTCCAGGCACTGCACGATGTTGCGGGTAAGGCCCCCGGAATAGGGCATCAGTTCCACGCAGGCCAGCACCTTGGCCCCCTCCAGGGTCATGCGGCGGGCCATGATGAGGCCGATGTCGCCGGAGCCGAGAATGACCACCCGGCGGCCCACCATGTAGCCCTCCATGTTCAAAAAGCGCTGGGCCGCGCCGGCGGTGAAGATGCCGGCGCACCGCTCGCCGGGGGTGCTGATGGCGCCCCGGGTGCGCTCCCGGCAGCCCATGGCCAGCACCACGGTTTTGGTCTCCAGCACCATGTAGCCGTCGGCGCCGTTGATGGCGTGCACCTGATGGGGCGCGCCGCCTTCGCCGGGCACGATCTGCAGTACCATGGTGTCCAGCCTGGCCTCCACGCCGGTGGCCCGCAGCATGTCAATGTACCGCCCGGCGTACTCCGGGCCGGTGAGTTCCTCCTTGAAGCGCTGCAGCCCGAAACCGTTGTGGATGCACTGGTTCAGGATGCCGCCCAGTTCCCGGTCCCGCTCCAGCACGAGGATGTGCTTTACTCCCTCGTCCCAGGCTTTGCAGGCGGCCGCCAGGCCGGCGGGGCCGCCGCCCACCACGATCAGATCATACATTTCCGTTCCCTCCCGTCTTGGTCTTGCCCGTCAGGATGTAGCTGCCCGCCTGCTCCAGCAGGACGTCGGCCTGGTCCAGACCCAGTTCCCGGGCGATGATCTCCTGTACCCGCGGGCCGCAGAAGCCGCCCTGGCAGCGGCCCATGCCGGCGTTGCACCGGCGCTTGACGCCGTTGATGGACCGGGGCGGGATGGGGCTGTGCAGCGCCGCCACGATCTCCCCCTCGGTCACGGTCTCACACCGGCAGACCACCCGGCCGTAGCGGGGGTCGCGGCGGATGAGTTCGTTCTTTTCCTCGGCGGAGAGCTCCTTGAAGACGATGTGCTCCCGCTTGTCCTGGAAGGAGGGGTCGGGCTCCAGGGTCAGGCCGTCCGCCGCCAGCATTTCCGCCGCCAGTCTGGCGATGGCCGGCGCGCTGGAAAGGCCCGGGCTCTTGATGCCCGCCAGGTCGATGAACCCGGGGTGGGCCTTGCTCTCCTCGATGATGAAGTCGCTGCGGGTGGTGTTGGCCCGCAGCCCCGCAAAGTTGCGGATGTTCTGCCGCCACTCGATGCCCGGCACGCTGCGGGCGGCCTTGGCGCGCACCTCGGCCATGCCGGCGGCGGTGTTGCCCAGGTCCAGCCGGTCCTCCACGCTCTCGGCGTTGGGGCCGCAGATCAGGTTGCCGTGCACCGTGGGGGCCACCAGCACGCCCTTGCCCTCCGGCCCGGGGCACTGGAAGATCACCCGGCTCACCCGGCTGTGCTCGGATTTGTCCAGCAGGTAGTATTCGCCCCGGCTGGGCAGGGTGTGCCAGTCGGCGGGCTCCAGCATCTCGTGCACCCGGTCGGCGTCCACGCCGGCGGCGTTCAGCACAAAGCGGGCGGACACGTCGCCCTGGGGCGTGTGCAGCACAAAGCCCCCGTCCACCGCCTCGATGCCGGTGACCGGGCAGTCCCGCCGCAGTTCCACCCCGCCGCGCACGGCGGTCTCCGCCATGGCGATGGCAAAGCCCCAGGGGTCGATGACCCCGGCGCTGGGCGCCAGCAGCGCGCCGCACACCTCCTCGGAGAGGCCCGGCTCCATCGCCCGGGCCTCCTCGCCGCTGAGCAGCCGCAGGCCGGGCACGCCGTTTTTGCAACCCCGGTCATAGAGGGTGCGCAGGGTGTCCATCTGCTCGGGGGCGAAGGCCACCACCAGCGAGCCCACCCGTTTGAAGGGCACCTGCAGCTTTTCGCAGATCTCGCCGGTGAGCCGGTTGCCCTCCACATTGAGCCGGGCCATCAGGGTGCCCGGCTCGGGGTCGTAGCCGGCGTGGATGATGGCGCTGTTGGCCTTGGTGGTGCCGGCGGCGATATCCGCCGCGGCCTCCAGAACCGCCACCCGCAGCTTGTAGCGGGCCAGCTCGTAGGCCGTGGCCGCGCCCACCACGCCGCAGCCGATGATGACAACATCGTACATAGAAAAACCTCCCAAACCGAATTGTCGTCAGCCGGAGCCGCTGCCCCGCGATCGACAAAATAAAAAAGAGCAAAGCAAACACCCCCCGCCATGCGGGAAACGGGCTGCTTTACTCTCAAACACGAAGCAGTTGTTCATTTGACAGTGCCAATTATACCAAACCGGCGGCGCAAATTGCAATAGGCCGGGATCGTTTCAGCGAAACAGAGATCTTTTGTGCGCGCTGATGCGCGTTCTGCACAAAAGTTTGTCAATAAATTCTCAATGTCGTTTCGTCCTTTAATGTAATAAAGGGCGAGGGGAGAGGCCTCCCGGAGGTCACAAAAATAATCGTCCGCAGAATCAAAAAGTATTCAGATTGACAAATAAACATTTCGGATGTAACATAAAATTGCTTTGAAGGTCCGCCGGAGCGTTTGAGGAGGGGGGCAAAGGCAGCAGTGCCTTTGCGCCCTTTTTTTGCGGCGGCCAGAGAAAGGAGGGAGGACGCGCGCCCGGGCGCGGGCATACAGGCGGGCAAAGCCGCCTGAGAGCAGGAGCCAGGAAACGACAGGAGGAATCGACATGGAAACGACGACAAAGAAAAAGATCTTCGATTTGAACACGGCGCTGGGCTGCAAGCGGCTGCTGGCGGTGCTGGTGGCCGTGATGCTGGTGTGCAGCCTGTTTGCCCAGCTGCTCACCACCGACGGAGGGCGCATCAAGGTGGAGAACATCTCCATCGACGCCCGGGGCGCGGTGCTGGAGGGCGAGCTGTTCTATCCCGTGGGCACCACCGACGAGGACAAGTATCCCGCCGTGGTGATCGTGCCGGGCGCGGGCGTCATCTACGCCCAGATGCGCAGCTTTGCCCAGGAACTTGCAAAGCGCAATTATGTGGTGTTCAACATCAACGCCTACGGCTCGGGCGCCAGCGAGACGCCCGTCTACAACGAGAACGACCAGGGCATCCTGGAATACAATATCTTCGGCACCCCCATGGGCTGTCTGGACGCGGTGGACTTTGTGCGCACCCTGCAGTTCGTGGATCAGGAGAACATCGGTGTGATGGGCCACTCCCAGGGCTCGCGCCGTTCGGGCTACGCGGCGCTGATGGACTGCGGCTACTACACCCTGAACGACATCCTGCTCACCGTGCTCAACGAGAAGCTGGGCGTGGAGATCAGCGCGGCGGACATTGAGAAAAACGCCGACGACATCGCCGCCGAGCGGCTGGACGAAAGCGGCCTGAACGCCTACAACATCCTCAAGGAGCAGGAGACCCAAAACTATAACACCATGATCCGCAGCGCCTGCCTGGTGGGCTCCACCGCGGAGTACGTCAACCCCACCGCGGTGGTAACGGTGGCCGGCCATGAGGTCACCCGCAGCTGCCAGGTGAATCTGTGCATCATCAACGGCACCTTCGATTACGGCTATGTGGGCTTCAATACCTCGGAAGACCTGAAGAACGCCTGGTACATCGCCCCGGAGGACGAGGTGGTGCAGGGCGCCTATTACAGCCTGAACGACGCCGCCGGCGCCAACGAGATCATCGGCACCTACCGGCAGGATACCGCCGCCGACAATCAGGCCCTGGCGGACGCCATCCGGAACCGCACCCTGCGCACGGTGCTGCTCACCAACGAGACCCACTCCAAGGAGTTCTTCTCCAACCAGACCACGGCGATGGTCATCGACTACTTCAACCAGACCCTCTCCGCCGACCCCGCCCGCGCGGTCACCGACCCCGGCGAGATGACCTTCATGTGGCGTGAGGCCTTCAACTTTGTGGCGCTGCTGGCCATGGTGGCCATGCTGGTGCCCATCGTCCGCCTGCTGGCCATGACCCGCAAATACCAGCCCTGTGTCAGCGGCCGGGCCACCATCCCCGCCGCCCGCAATCAGAAACTGGGCAACATCCTGGTGGTGGTGGGCACCATCCTGCTCAACGGCGCGGCCATCTACTTCGGCAACGCCCAGAAGGCGCCCTTCACCTTCACCGCCAGCGGCTTCTTCCCCCTGATGATCACCTGCTGGGCGCCCATCTACTTCCTGGAGTGGCTGGCCATCTTCGGGGCGGTCATCGCGCTGGCCTACACCCTGGTCACCTCCAGCTTCGCCAGCCTCAAGGCCTTTGTGAAGGAGATGTTCACCTGCGGGCCCAAGATCATTCTGAAGGACCTGGGCATCGCCGCGGTGTTTGTGGCGGCGGCGTATCTGATGATGTCCCTCACCCGGTACCTGTTCTATCAGGATTTCCGGCTGTGGATGGTCATGTTCTCGCCCCTCACCGCCGACCAGTGGCTGATCGTGGCCCGGTATGCCCTGCTCATCCTGCCCTTCATGTTCGTCACCAACCTGGCCACCAACTACCTGTCGGACATGACCATCGGCAAAAAGGGCCCCACGCTGGACGTGGTCATCACGGTGGCGCTGGCGGTGGCGGGCGTCTGGGCGCTGTGCGGCATCACCCACATCGTAGACTACAGCGGCATGATGCCCGGCAAGTCGGTCACCTCCTTCCTGCTGACCTACGGCGCGGTGCTCTTTTTGCCCATCCTCACCTTTGTCAGCCGCAAGGCCTACCAGCTGACCAAAACGGTTTGGGTCGGCACCTTCGTGAACACCATTCTCATGGCCTGGATGCTGGTGTGCATGTCCGGCACCAACGGCTCCTATGTGCCCCAGACCTGGATCACCAACTTCCTGGGCTGACGGGTACGCCTTGTACATTTTGAATAGAAAAACGCTTTTCGGATGGTGGTATATAACAAAAACCACAGGGCCCGCTTTACAATGGTAAAAATATCTGCGATAATATATATCGTCCAAACGAGAGCGGAGCGGGGCGAACGGTGGTTCGCCCCGCTTTTTCAAATGGTTTATTTTTTGTCAAACCCGGCCGCGCAGGCCGTCAAGGGAGTGTTGGGGTTGGAGAATGCACAGGCCAAAAAACAGCGCATGGTGGACTGCCCGGTGATCGCGGCGGTGAAGGACGAGGCGGGCCTTGCCGCCGCGCTGAAAAGCGAGTGCGAGGTGGTCTTTCTTTTGTTCGGCACGGTGGTGAACATCCCCGACCTGGTGGAGCGGGTGCGGGCCGCCGGCAAGCTGGCCATTGTGCACATCGACCTGTTGGACGGGCTGAGCCAGCGGGAGGTGGCGGTGGACGGCCTGGCGCGGATGTGCGCGCCGGACGGCATCATCTCCACCCGGCCCGCCCTGGTGCGCCGGGCGCGGCATCTGGGCCTGCTCACGGTGCAGCGGGCCTTTATCCTGGACTCGCTGGCCCTGTCCAACCTGCCTGCCCAGCTGGCGGTGGGCAAGCCGGACTTCATTGAAATATTGCCGGGCATCATGCCCCGGGTGATCACCGAGATCACCCAGGCCACCGCCACGCCGGTGATCGCCGGCGGGCTGATCAAATACAAGGACGAGGTCATGGCCGCCATGCGGGCGGGGGCGGCGGCGGTGTCCACCACCTGCCCGGCGGTCTGGGAGATGTAAAATGGCCCGGCGGGCGCAATGCCCGAAGCGGGAGAAACATATACAGAAGGAGGCGCCACGCCGTGAAGAAGTATGTGATCGCCCTGGATCAGGGCACCACCAGCAGCCGCTGCATCCTGTTCGACGAGCATCAGAACATCGTGCAGCTGGCCCAGAAGGAGTTCACCCAGCACTATCCCCATCCCGGCTGGGTGGAACACGACCCCATGGAGATCTACTCCAGCCAGTACGGTGTGCTGATGGAGGTGCTGGCCCAGAGCGGGGTGGACGTGCGGGAGATCGCCGGCATCGGCATCACCAACCAGCGGGAGACGGCGATCGTGTGGGACAAGGAGACTGGCCGCCCGGTGTACAACGCGATCGTGTGGCAGTGCCGGCGCACCGCCGCGCTGTGCGAAAAGTTGAAGGAGGACGCGGAGTTCACCGCCTATGTGAAGGAGCGCACCGGCCTGTTGGTGGACGCCTACTTCTCCGCCACCAAAATCCAATGGATCTTGGAGAACGTGCCCGGCGCCCGGGAGAAGGCCGAGGCGGGCAAACTGCTCTTTGGCACGGTGGACACCTGGCTCATCTGGAAACTCACCGGCGGCAAGGTGCATGTGACCGACTACACCAACGCCAGCCGCACCATGCTTTACAACATCCGGGACCTGTGCTGGGACGAGGCCATCTGCGCCCGCCTGGGCATCCCCATGGCCATGCTGCCCCAGGTGAAGGGCTGCAGCGAAATTTACGGCTGCATGAACATTCAGGGGGTGGAGGTGCCCATCGCGGGCATCGCCGGCGACCAGCAGGCGGCCCTCTTCGGCCAGACCTGCTTTGAGCCGGGCGAGGCGAAAAACACCTACGGCACCGGCTGCTTTTTGCTGATGAACACCGGCGACCGGATGTACCAGAGCAAAAACGGCCTGCTCACCACCATCGCCGTGGGCATCGGCGGCAAGGTGCAGTACGCCCTGGAGGGCAGCGTGTTCGTGGGCGGCGCGGTGGTGCAGTGGCTGCGGGATGAGCTGCACCTGATCACCGAGGCGTCGGACACCGAGTACTTCGCCACCAAGGTGAAGGACTCGGCCGGCGTCTATGTGGTGCCCGCCTTCACCGGCCTGGGCGCGCCCCACTGGGACATGTACGCCCGGGGCGCCATCCTGGGCCTGACCCGGGGCGCGGGGCGCAACCACATCATCCGGGCGGCGCTGGAGTCCATCGCCTACCAGACCGCCGACGTGCTCTGGGCCATGGAGGAGGACACCGGCATCCAGCTGCGGGAGCTGCGGGTGGACGGCGGCGCCTCCGCCAACAACTACCTGATGCAGTTCCAGGCGGATATCGTCTGCCGCACCATCCGCCGGCCCATGATCCGGGAGACCACCGCCCTGGGGGCGGCCTATCTGGCCGGTCTGGCCACGGGGGTGTGGTCCAGCCTGGACGACATCCGCAGCCAGTGGACGCTGGATAAACTCTACGAGCCGGCCATGGAGGAGGAAAAGCGGGCCAGGCTGGTGGCCGGCTGGCACAAGGCCGTGGCCCGCGCGAAGGATTGGGTGGAGGACTGAGCCCCCGTCATATTGGTGTTTTGCCGCCCCCGGCGGCCCGCACAGGGCCGCCGGGGGCGGCTTTTGCATACCGGGCGAGGATTTGGGAACACTGACACCAAACCGCGCGCCGCGCGAAAAAAGGAGAGAAAAGGAATATGGCTATGACCAAAAAGGAGCAGAGCCTGTTGAAGGACCTGCAGAACGAGGAAAAACTGTGCGCCGAGAAGTACCAGAAGGCCGCGGAGGCGGCCTGCGACCCGGCCCTCAAGACCATGCTGGGGCAGATCGCCCAGGCGGAACAGAACCACTACGACACGGTGACGCAGATGCTGGCGGGCAAGGTGCCCGAACCCCAGACCACCCAGCCCAAAGCGGCAAAACAGCAGCCGGCGCCCGGCCAGTCCGCGGCGAACCGGGCGGGGAAAAAGAAGGACGCCTATCTGGTGGCGGACCTGCTGGCCACCGAGAAGTATGTCTCCGCGGCCTACAACACCTCCGTGTTTGAATTCTGCGACGAGAAGAGCCGCCAGGTGCTCAGCGGCATCCAGCAGCAGGAGCAGCACCACGGCAAACAGCTGTTTGACTATATGCAGGTCAACGGCATGTATCGCTGACAAAAAAAGACGGGTCCCGCCAGGCACAGCGGGGCCCGTTCCCCTTTGTATGGCAGCTTTCACCGGGGCCTATGCAAACAGGGGAACATCTGCTATACTTATATAAAATAAGGAGATGCGCCCGGCTTTGCGGAAGGCCGGCGCAGGGAGGAGCGAACATGGAACCGATCGCGAGCATGGCCCCGGCGGCCACGCCGGCCCCGCCGGCCCCGCTGAGCGGCGCGGAGGCGATGTTTTTCGAGAACTTCTATAACGGGCTGCACGAGGGTCTGGTGACCCTGGTGAATCTGTCGGTGGTGCTGCTGGAATTCATCGGTGTGGGCGTCATTGTGGTGGCGGCGCTGCAGGGCATCTACAACTATGTGCGCCGCGACCCCCTGACCCGCCTGAAGCTGGCCAAGGGCATGGCCATGGGCCTGGAGTTCAAGCTGGGCAGCGAGATCCTGCGCACCGTGGTGGTGCGCCAGTTCAGTGAGATCGCCATCGTGGGCGCCATCATCGTGCTGCGGGCGGCGCTGACCTTCCTCATCCACTGGGAGATCAAGACCGAAGAGGCCCAGATGGAGCAGGAACTGGAGCAAAAGCAGGCCCTCATCCAGGGCGGCGAGGAGACCGCGGACCGGCAGCAGGAATGAACCCGGCGCGAAAAATCAAAAAAATTCGTCCCTCCGCATTGACGCGGGGGGATGAATCGGTTATAATAGCAAAAGCGCCCTGCCGGGCGGCCGTGTCACACGGCGTCTCCCGGCGGTTCGTAACGGGATGCGGCGCGGTTCTCAAAACGACAGGACGCGGCCGGCCTCCAGCCAACGGGATGTAGCGCAGTTCGGTGGGCGAAGCCGAGCGCCGCCGGTGGCGGATGCAGCGAGGCGGAGCCCTTGATGCGCAACCGAGCGGGCCAGCCGCCCTTTGGTGCGGCGCCGCACGCGACGATTGCGCGAAGGGAGCTGCGGTCCTCTTTATCTGTGCTTTTGGGTCCGATCGGCCTGAAAGTGAGATCAATGACGGGATGTAGCGCAGTTCGGTAGCGCGCCTGCTTTGGGAGCAGGATGCCGCAGGTTCAAATCCTGTCATCCCGACCATAGGCGGCTTTAGCTCATCTGGTAGAGCGCCACCTTGCCAAGGTGGAGGTAGCGAGTTCGAGCCTCGTAAGCCGCTCCATACGCCTCTGTAGCTCAGTTGGTAGAGCAGGGGACTGAAAATCCCCGTGTCATTGGTTCGATTCCGATCGGAGGCACCACGTCGGAATGGACTTCGCTCCATTCAAAAAGCCCAGCCGTTTGGCTGGGCTTTTCTCATACCGCTCCGTCATTCCTCCTTCTCCCCATGAAATTTTGCTTGCGCAAATTTTCATGGGGGCCCCGGCCGCCCGGGGGGCGGCTGTCTGGACTCCGCACCATTCAGAACACCCGGCCAAAAGGCCGGGCTTTTCTCATACCGCTCCGTCATTCCTCCTTCTCCCCATGAAATTTTGCTTGCGCAAATTTTCATGGGGGCCCCGGCCGCCCGGGGGGCGGCTGTCTGGACTCCGCACCATTCAGAACACCCGGTCAAAAGGCCGGGCCTTTCTCATACCGCTCCGTCATTCCTCCTTCTCCCCGCGAAACTTTGCTGACGCAAATTTCCGCGGGGGCCCCGGCCGCCCAGGGGGGCGGCATCGCGCTTGCGGCGGCGAAGGGCCGCGGCGCAAGGTTTCGGGCGAGCAAAACCCTGCGGGGCAAAATCGTTCCTTCGGCGGCTGAAATCGGCACACAGGGCCGAAGATGTCGTTCCCTTTTGGCCTGTTCTCCTGTATGATCGTATCAGCAGCTGCGAAAGAACGATCATAAAAGGAGAATTTCACCATGAACACGGATAAAATTTTCGCGGAAGCCATTGCCAACGAATACGCCCCCAAAGGCACCTCCAAAGTGGTGGCCCTGCGCAAGCTGGACCGCCGGGCAAAGGGCCCGGCCAACATCTTCGCCTACAGTTTCGGCGTGCTGATGACCCTGGTGCTGGGGCTGGGGATGTGCCTTTCCATGCAGGTGATCGGCGGCGGTGTGCTGCTCACGGGGGTGGGCATTCTGCTGGGGCTGCTGGGCATCGTGGGGGTGGGCCTCAACTACCCCATCTACAAAAAGCTGCTGCGGGCCGGCAAGGAGAAGTATGCCTTCGAGATCATGCAGCTGGCGCGGCAGATCAGCGATTCGGCGGAATGAGCAAGGGGAGGGCGGCAGATGAACAAGTCCGAGAGCAAATATTTCAACACCGCCCTGCGGATGGACGAGGCCCTCATCGCACTGCTGGAAGAAAAGGATCTGGAATACATCACGGTGAAGGAGATCTGCCGCCGGGCAGGCGTGAACCGGTCCACTTTTTATCTGCACTATGAGACCGTTGCCGATTTGGTGAGCGAGGCGCTGGAGACCATCGACCGGCGGTTTCTGTCCTATTTCCCCCGGGGGCAGCAGGAGGTGCTGGAAAACCTGGGCAGCCGCCGGCGGGAAGAACTGGTGCTGGTCACCCGGGAGTACCTTGTGCCCTATCTTCACTTTATCCGGGATAGCAAAAAAGTCTACCGGGCGGCCTTCCGCAACCCGGGCAGCGTGGGGGCGGACGCCCGCTACGGGGAACTGAAACGGCATATCCTCGGCCCCATTCTGGAGTGGTTCCAGATCCCGGCGGCCCACCGCCCCTATTATATGGCCTACTATGTGGAGGGCATCGCCGCCATCGTAAAGGAGTGGCTGGGCCGGGACTGCGCGGACGATGTGGAGATGATCGCCGGCATCATCGAGTCCTGTGTGCGCCCCCGGGAGGGCGGCCATGAAGTGTAACGGCCCGGCCGCGGGCGCCCTCCGGGCGTGGCGGGAGGACTATGTGCGCCGCACCCTGCTGGGCGCGGAGGCCTCCGCCGGCTGCACGGCGCTCTTTGCGGCGTACAACGGGTATCTGGGGCTTTTCCACCGGTCGGCCTGGCACGGGAGCATCGGGGTGTTCTACCTCCTGCTCACCGCCGTCCGGGGCATCGCCCTTCTGGCGGAAAAAAGGAACCGGACGCTCCCGCCGGAGCAGCAGGACCGCTGCCGCAGCAGCGCGTTCCTCCTCAGCGCCGGGCTGCTGCTGGCGCTGGACCTGGCGCTGATCCTGCCCATTTCCATGATGGTGGTGCTGGACAAACCCGTGTCCATGGGGCGCATCCCGGCCATTGCCATGGCCGCCTACACCACCTGGAAGATCACCATGGCTTCCCTGCACCTGGGCCGGCAGCGGCGCCGGCCCTGCGGCAATACACTGGCGGGGGAACTGCGGACGGTCAACTTCATCGACGCGCTGGTGGCGGTGCTGACGCTGCAGAATACCCTCATCATGGTGATGGGCACCGGGGAGGAGAACGGGATGCTTTCGCTCTCGGCCGTCTCCAGCGGGATTATCTACGCAGCGATCGTGGCCATCACGCTGCGGATGCTGAAAAAGGGGCTGCAACAGAGAAAAACATGACTGAAAAGAAGAAACGCCCACCGGCGGAACGGGGAAAAGACCGTGTCGCCGGTGGGCGTTTTCTTTCGTGCCACAGGGCTTATCCCTTCGCCGGCAGCCGCAGTTCACAGCGGAAGGGCGGCCCGGCGAAAAATTCCGCCCGGCCGCCGTGGGCGGCGGCGATCTGGGCCACCAGCTGCAGGCCGGTGCCGTGGGCGGCGCTCCCGTCCGGTTCCGCCGGCCGGGCGGGGGCAGGCTTTTCGGCCTCCATGATCCCGCCGTCCACCCAGAGCAGCAGCCGGCCCTTTTCGGCCCGCGCCCCCAGGCGGATGGCGCAGCCGGGGGCATTGTGCCGCACGCAGTTGGTGAGCAGATTGTTCACCGCCCGCCGCAGCAGGAAAGGATCCGCCTCGATCGCCGGCAGCGGCTCGTCCGGCAGGTCTACCTCCAGATCGAACCCCTCCGCCATGCCTCCGTTGAGAAAATCCGCCGCCGTCTGCCGCACAAAGGCCTCCGGCCGCAGTGCCGTGCGGCGCAGCGGCTGCATGGCGCAGTCCAGCCGCATGGTCAGGTTCAGGTCGTTCACCAGATCCCGGATGACCTGGCTCTGGGCCCGGACGGCGGCCGCCTGCCGCCGGCGGGCGGGGGGCAGGTCCGACGCCTCCTCCAGCTGGGCGGCGTAGCCCATCACCACCGAGAGGGGGGTGCGGATGTCGTGGGACACGCCGTTGATCCAGCCCGAGCGGGCGGTGTCCCGAACCTTCTGAGCCTGCCAAAACCAGTGGCGCACCGCCAGGCAGGCCAGCCCCAGCACGCCGCCCAGCGCCAGCCCAAAACAGCCCAGGAACCAGACGGGGGCCCGCAGCAGGGCCCGGGTGTCCAGGACGATGTCGTGTTTCCACACGCTGCCTTTTGGCGCGCCCTCCACCAGCAGCCCGTCCTCCCGCACCCAGCAGCGCACCGGGTAGTCCTCCAGATACCACCGGGTGAAGGAGGCCACGTCGGTGAGGGCAAACTGCTCCGGCACATCCTGCGGTTTGCGGAGCGACCAGACCACCCGCCCCTCCTCGTCCAGCAGCATCGCCCAGTGGCCTTCTTCCAGCAGCGGTTCCCCGGCGAAGGAATAGGCCGTCCCCTCCCGGGTCAGGGCGGCGGAGAGCTGCTCCATGGTGGTGCCCCAGCCCCGGCCGTCCGCCATGTTCCACCAGACAAAAGCAAGGAGCCCCAGCAGCGACACCGCCGCGATCAGCAGCGCCGAGCCCGCCACCAGCAGTGTGCCCTTCCACAAACTGCGCAGTTTCATGGCCGCTCCTCCCGGCGGAGCCGGTAGCCCAGCCCCCGCACCGTCAGCAGGAAGCGGGGGTGGGAGGGGTCGGCCTCCACCTTTTCCCGCAGCCGGCGGATGTGCACCATCAGGGTGTTCTCATAGCCCACCAGCGGCCCGTCCCACAAGGCGGAACACAGCGCGTCGATGGTGACGATGTTGCCCCGGGCCTCCCACAGGGCCTTCAGCAGGGCGAACTCCTTGGCGGTGAGGGGGGTCTCGGACCCCGCCCGGCGCACCACCCCCTTGCCCCAGTCGATCTCCGCGTCCCCCAGCCGCGCCGGGGCGGGCTGCTCCCGGTAGACCCGCCGCAGCACCGCCCGCAGGCGCAGCAGCAGCTCCTGGGGCAGAAAGGGCTTGGTGATGTAGTCGTCCGCCCCGAGGCCCAGCCCCCGCAGCCGGGCCTCGTCCTCGTCCCGGGCGGAGACGAACAGCACCGGCACGTCCCGCCCCTGCCGCAGCCGGCCGAAGAGGGAAAAGCCGTCCCCGTCCGGCAGCATCACGTCCAGTAGCACCGCGTCCGGGGCCGAAGCGCGGAATTTTTCCAGCGCCTCGGCGCAGCACAGCGCCCCCTCGGTCTCGTACCCCGCCTGGGTCAGTATCTCCTTCACCATGGCCTGCAGGGCCGGTTCGTCGTCCACGATGAGTATTCGAAGGGCCATCCCGCGCCGCCTCCTTCTCTTTTGACTTCCTTTATTATAGGAAAAAGCCGCCCCGCCGTCCACAGCGCCCGCCCCGATTTAAGGCAAATGTAAGGCTGGCTTCATGGGCCTGTAAGGCACGGGCGGTAGGATGAAAGGCACAAGGAGGCATTGCTATGAACATCATCGAGACGCGCGATCTGTGCAAGCGATACGGCGGCGTGATGCGGGTGGCCCATCTGGACCTGGACGTGCCCGAGGGCAGCGTCTACGGCTTTCTGGGGCCCAACGGGGCGGGGAAGTCCACCACACTGAAAATGATTTTGGGTCTGGTGCGCCCCACGGCGGGCAGCATCCGGGTGCTGGGCGAGAGGATGGAGGGGGCCGGCCGCCTGGCGGTGCTGCGGCAGGTGGGCAGCCTCATCGAGAGCCCCAGCTACTACGGCCACCTCACCGGCGAGGAGAACCTGCGCATCGTCCAGACCCTGCGGGGCGCGCCGGAAAAGAGCGTGGGGGAGGTGCTGGGCATCGTCCGGCTGGAGGGCCAGCGGAACAAAAAGGTGGCCCACTACTCCCTGGGCATGAAGCAGCGGCTGGGGCTGGCGGCGGCGCTGCTGGGCCGGCCCAGGCTGCTCATTCTGGACGAGCCCACCAACGGCCTGGACCCGGCGGGCATCCAGGAGATGCGCCAGCTCATCCGCGACCTGCCCGGCCGGTTCGGCATGACGGTGGTGGTGTCCAGCCACCTGCTGAGCGAGATCGACCAGATGGCCGACCATGTGGCGGTCATCCGGGAGGGGGAACTGGTGTTCCAGGACACGCTGGCGGCCCTCCACGGCCGCAGCACCCACCACCTGGCCCTGCGCACCGACAACAACGGGCTGGCCTGCGACCTGCTGGCCCAGCGGTCGGTGCCCTGCCGGGAGGAGGAGGGCTGGCTCATCCTGCCCGTCCTGCGGGACGAGGACGCCGCCCGGCTCACCCGCTTTCTGGCGGAGAACCGCCTGGGGGTGGTGCGCCTGGAGGAGCGGCAGAAGAGCCTGGAGGACATTTTCCTGGAGTTGACGGGAAAGGCGGCGAGCCTGTGAAACTGCTGAAACTGGAATTTTACAAGTGCCGCCGGCGCAGGATCACGCTGGTGTGCGCCGCCGTGCTGGCGGTGGAGCTGCTGTGGATGGGCGCTTTCTTTGACCGGCAGAGCGCGGAGGACATGCGCTGGGGCTGGATGCTGCTCCTTTACAACCTGGCTATGGTGGACGCCATCGTGATGCCCCTGAGCGTGGCCACCCTGGCCAGCCGCAGCTGCGAGCTGGAGCACAGGGGCAACACCTGGAAGCTGCTGGAGACCATGGCCTCCCCCGGCGGGCTGTACGCCGCGAAACTGGGCTGGGGGGCGCTGGTGCTGGCGGCGCTGCTGGCCCTGCGCGCGGGGGTGTTCCTGGCGGCGGGCGTCGTCATCGGCTTTCCCGGCCCCGCGCCCTGGGGGCGCTTTGGGTTGTTCACCCTGCTCTCCTGGGCGGTGTCCATGATGGCCTGGGCGCTGCAGCAGGGGCTGTCGCTGCGCTTTGCAAACCAGGCGGCGGCGCTGGTGTGCGGCATCGCCGGCAGCTTTCTGGGCCTGCTCTCCCTGCTGTTCCCGCCGGCCCTCACCCGATGCGTGCCCTGGGGCTACTACGGCCTGCTGGCGCTGGCGGGCATGAACTGGGACGAGGCCACCCGTGTCACCAGCTTTTACTGGCGCTGGCCGCTGCCCGGCGATCTGGCCCTGCTGCTGGCCTGGACGGCGGTGTTCCTGGCCGCGGGCCGGGCGCTGTTTCTGAAAAAGGAGGTGTGAGGGATGTTTCTTCGCTGCCTGAAAGCGGAGCTGCAAAAGTGCCGCCGCGCCCCGGTGTGGCTGGCCTTCGTGCTGCTGCCCGCGGTGCCCGCGGCGCTGGGCACCGGCAACTACCTGGCCAACCGGCAGGTGCTGGAAGACGGCTGGTACAGCCTGTGGGGCCAGCACACCCTGTTCTCCTCCACCTTTTTCCTGCCCGCTCTGCTGGGGGTATTCTGCGCCTGGCAATGGCGGCTGGAGCACGCCGGCCACAACTGGAACAGCTTCCTCACCGCGCCGGTGGGGCGCTTTCGGCTGTACGCCGCCAAGCTGACCCTGGCCGCGGGGGCGTCGGTGCTGGCCCAGGGATGCATCGGGGCGCTGTTCGTCCTCAGCGGCAAGCTGGCGGGCGTTCCCGGCCCGGTGCCGCCCCAGCTGCCCGGCTGGCTGCTCTGCGGGGCGCTGGGCGGGGTGGCGGTGTGCGCGGCCCAGCTGTTTTTGAGCCTCGTCGTTCGGGCCTTCGCCCCGCCGGTGGCCTTCGGGCTGGCGGGGGGCATCCTGGGCCTGCTGGCCACCGCCCAGGGCCTCGGGTACGCCTTCCCCTACTCGCTGCTCTGCCTGGGGATGCGTGCCAACAACCCCCGGCTGGAATTGGCGCTGCCCGCCTTCGCCCTCTCGGCGCTGGCGTACACGGGGGCCTTCGTCCTGCTGGCCGTGGGGTGTCTGCGCCGGCGGGACGCGGCGGCGGAGTGATCCGGATGACGCTTGAAAAGGGAAACGGCATGCCGTTTCCCTTTCTTTTTGCGCCGTGGGGCAAACTCCGGGTCGATTTTTCTTGACGAACGGCCCCGGCGGGCTTACACTGTTAAAAGACCCAAATCATCACGCCGCAGCCAGCGGCGGGGAAAAGGAGTATTGTGCAATGAACAACCGTGAAAAGAATTTCGACACCATCGTGGCCCTGTGCAAGAGCCGGGGCTTCGTCTTCCCCGGCAGCGAGATCTACGGCGGCCTTGCCAACAGCTGGGACTACGGCCCCCTGGGCGTGGAGTTCAAGAACAATGTGAAGAAGGCGTGGCTGAAGAAGTTCGTGCAGGAGAGCCCCACCAATGTGGGCCTGGACGCCGCCATCATCATGAACCCCCAGACCTGGGTGACCACCGGCCATGTGGCGGGCTTCTCCGACCCCCTGCTGGACTGCAAGAGCTGTAAGGCCCGCCACCGGGCGGACAAGCTGGTGGAGGACGCCCACCCCGAGGTGAACGCCGACGCCATGAGCCAGGAGGAACTGGACGAGTTCATCGCCACCCATGACGACGTGGTCTGCCCCGTGTGCGGCAAGCACGACTTCACACCCATCCGCAAGTTCAACCTGATGTTCAAAACCGCCATCGGCGTCACCGAGGACTCCTCCTCCGTGTGCTACCTGCGGCCGGAGACCGCCCAGGGCATCTTTGTGAACTTCGCCAACATCCAGCGCACCACCCGCCGCAAGCTGCCCTTCGGTGTGTGCCAGGTGGGCAAGGCCTTCCGCAACGAGATCACCCCCGGCAACTTCACCTTCCGCACACGGGAGTTCGAGCAGATGGAGTGTGAGTTCTTCTGCAAGCCCGGCACCGACCTGGAGTGGTTCGCCTACTGGAAGGACTTCTGCAAGAACTGGCTGCTGAGTCTCGGCATCAAGGAGGAGAACCTCCGCCTGCGGGACCACGACCCCGCCGAGCTGGCCTTCTACTCCCGCGCCACCACCGACATCGAGTACGCCTTCCCCTTCACCGACTGGGGCGAGCTGTGGGGCATCGCCGACCGCACCGACTACGACCTGGGCCGCCACCAGGAGGCCAGCGGCAAGAGCCTGGAATACTTCGACCCGGAGACCAACGAGCACTACATCCCCTACGTCATCGAGCCCAGCCTGGGCGCCGACCGGGTGGCCCTGGCCTTCCTGTGCGAGGCCTATGACGAGGAGATCGTGGACGAGGCCAAGAACGACAAGCGGGTGGTGCTGCGGCTGCACCCGGCGCTGGCACCCTACAAGGCGGCGGTGCTGCCCCTGAGCAAGAAGCTGGGCGAGCAGGCCCGGCCCATCTGGCAGCAGCTGGCCAAGTACTTCATGGTGGACTACGACGAGACCGGCTCCATCGGCAAGCGCTACCGCCGCCAGGACGAGATCGGCACCCCCCTGTGCGTCACCGTGGACTTCGACACCTTCGGCGACGGCGAAAAGGCCGGCGACGGCTGCGTGACCATCCGCGACCGGGACACCATGGAGCAGGTGCGTCTGCCCATCGACCAGGTCAAGGACTACATCGAGAAAAAGATCGAATTCTGAACCCCCGCGCAACCAACCCCCCTGGGCCTGCCGGCAGCGGCAGGCCCTCTTTGCGTGGATCAAGGAGAAACAGCAAATGAACGTGATCCGTCAGATTCTTATTGTGTTCGGCATCTGTCTTGCCGCCACCGTGGTGAGCGGCCTTTTGCCCTTCACCCTGCCCGCCAGCGTGCTGGCCATCCTGCTGCTGGCCGGCCTTTTGGGCGTCGGCCTTGTCAAAGAGGGCTCGGTGGCCGGCGTGTGTGATTTTTTGCAGAAAAACCTGACCTTCCTCTTTTTGCCCGCAGGCGTGGGCCTGCTGGAATATCTGGACGTGCTGGCCGAGAGCGGCGTCGCCCTGGCGGCGGTCTGCGTTGTCAGCGGGTTTTTTACCTTTGCTGCCGCCCTCACCGTGCGGCTGGTGCAGCGAATCCAGAAAGGAGTGCGTCATGAAAGAACTCATCTGTGACAAC
This sequence comes from Candidatus Allofournierella merdavium, assembly GCF_944382735.1. Classification (NCBI taxonomy): domain Bacteria; kingdom Bacillati; phylum Bacillota; class Clostridia; order Eubacteriales; family Oscillospiraceae; genus Allofournierella; species Candidatus Allofournierella merdavium. The sequence continues at coordinate 52,358 of NZ_CALWND010000006.1, forward strand.
AACGTCTTTGGCATTGTGCTCTGCGCCCTGACGTGGCAGATCGGTCTGTGGGTGGCAGCCAAGTGCAAAAATCCGCTGATCCACCCGCTGCTGGTGGCCATCGCCCTGACGGTGGCGGCGCTGGCGGCCTTCCGCATCCCGCTGGAGTGGTTTTATAAGGGCGCCGATTATCTGGACATGCTGCTGCTGCCCGCCACCGCGGCGCTGGGCCTGTCGGTCTGGCGCCAGCGCCAGGTGCTGAAAGAAAATTTCTGGCCGGTGGTGCTGGGCTGCGCCGTGGGCGCGGTGGTCAACGCGGTGGTGGCCATCGGCCTGTGCCGGCTGCTGGCCATGGACGACTCCCTCGCCGGCAGCGTGCTGCCCCACAGCGCCACCACCCCCATCGCCATCGCCCTCAGTGAGGCCGGCGGCGGCCTGCCCGCCGTCACCACCCTCTGCGTGCTCTTCACCGGCATCGTGGGGGCGGCCTTCGCGCCGTTGCTGGTCAAACTCTTCCGGTTGGAGGAGCACCCGGTGGCGGCGGGGGTAGCCATCGGCTCCGCCAGCCACGCCGTCGGCACCGGCCGCGCCATGGAGATGGGCCCGGTGCAGGGCGCCATGAGCAGCGTGGCCATCGGTGTGGCGGGCCTGCTCACCACCCTGCTCTCGCTGGTGTGGTGAGGGCTTTCCCTTCCCATACTGAAAATACGCCGGCGCAAGGCGGCGAAGAAAAGGAGAATGATCCATGGACAAGAACCTGATGAACAAGTACGCCGAATTCATCGTCAAGGTGGGGGTGAACGTGAACCCCGGCCAGACCCTCATCATCCAGAGCCCGGTGGAGACTGCCTTCTTCGCCCGGGCCTGCGCCGAGGCGGCCTTTGCCGCCGGCGCCGCGGACGTGGTGGTGAAATATTCCGACGAGCAGCTCACCCGCATCCGGATGGACAAGGCCAGCGAGGCGGTGCTGTGCGACGTGAAGCCCCATCTGCTGCGCAGCTATCTGGACTATGTGGAGAGCGAGGGCGGCGCCTGCGTTCTGAACATCCACGCCGACGACCCCGAGGCCCTGAAGGGCCTGGACGCGGGCAAGCTGAACCGGGTGAACATGGCCCGCCGCGCCGCGCTGGAGCCCTGGCGCAACTATACCATGAACGATCTCATCCAGTGGTGCGTGGTGGCCATCCCCAGCCCCGCCTGGGCGGCGGTGGTGTTTCCCGGCATGGAGACCGGGGCGGCGGTGGAAAAGCTGTGGCAGCTGATCTTTGAGGTCTGCCGCATCGACGCGGACTCCGACCCGGTGGAAGTCTGGAAGGCGCACACCGCCCGCATGAGCGAAAACCGCGACAAGCTGAACGCCCTGGACCTGGAGAGCATCCACATGACCAGCGCGAACGGCACCGATCTGGTGGTGGGCCTGGCGGACGACCACACCTGGGAGGGCGCGGCCGGCGTGGCCGCCAACGGCATCCCCTTCATCCCCAACATCCCCACCGAGGAGGTGTTCACCGCGCCCCACCGGCTGCATGTGGACGGCGTGGTCAAGGGCACCAGGCCCTATGTCTACAACGGCCAGCTGATCGAGGGCTTCTCGGTGACCTTTAAGGACGGCAGGGTGGTGGCCCACTCCGCCGAAAAGAACGATGAACTGCTGGCGGAACTTCTGGCCAGCGACGAGGGCGCTTGCCGCATCGGTGAGATCGCCCTGGTGCCCGCTTCCAGCCCCATCAACCGCAGCGGCGTTTTGTTCTACAACACCCTCTTCGACGAGAACGCCGCCTGCCACATCGCCTTCGGCGCGGGCTACCCCGGCACCGTCAAGGGCGGCAATTCCATGAGCAAGGACGAGCTGCTGGCCCTGGGCGTGAACGACTCCGCCGTCCACGAGGACGTGATGGTGGGCGCGGCGGACATGACCATCACCGGCCGCTGCAAGGACGGCCGCACCGTGACCATTTTTGAGAACGGCGAGTGGGCGCTGTGAGCGGAGGATAAAGCGCCTCGCGAAAGGCTGCGCCCGGCCGGGCAAAAAGCCCAAAGCCGCCGGGCGCAGCCCCCAAACCCCGCAAAAAGGCCAAAACCGCGCCGCGAAAGGCTTGCAAAAGCAAAAACGGCGTGGTATAATGCCAGAGTAAGAATGTTTGACTGGAGAGTGAGCCGCAAGGCTCGCTCTCTTTGCATGTTTGGGAGGTTTTGCCATGGCGAAAGGAAACGGCGGCGGCAACACGGCGCGCACGGTGGAGCAGCTGGTGCGGCCGGTGGTGGAGGGCATGGGCCTGCGGCTGTGGGACGTGCGCTTTGAAAAGGAGGGGCCGGACTGGTTCCTTCGCATCTTCATCGACCGGGACACCCCGCTGGACACCGACACCTGCGAGGCGGTGAGCCGGGCCATCGACCCGGTGATCGACGCCGCCGACCCCATCGACCAGAGCTACTTCATGGAGGTGGGCAGCCCGGGCCTGGGCCGGCGGCTCACCCGGCCCGAACATTTTGAGGCCTGTCTGGGCCAGAAGATCGCCGCCCGCCTCATCCGCCCGGACGCTTCCGGCGCACGGGAGCTGGAGGGCATCCTGCACGGCTTTACCAATGGCGACATCACCCTGGAGGGCCCGGCGGGCCCCGTCACCTTCCCCCTCGCAAACGCCAGCTTCGTGAAGCTGTGCGACGACGAGGACCTGTTCTGATCCCGGCGCAGTTTTCGCGCCTTTACAAAATTCTACGGCCCGTGTGCGCGGTCGGTCAAAATTGGAGGAAACGGAAAAAATGAACGCAGAGTTTTTTGAGGCCCTGAACATGCTGGGCAAGGAGCGCGGCCTCTCCCCCGAGTACCTGATCGAGAAGATCAAGGCGGCCATCGTCATCGCCGTCAAGAAGGACTACGAGGTGGAGGATGACAACGTGCTGGTGGAGATCGACCCCGCCACCGGCAAGTTCTCGGTGAACCTGGTGCAGGACGTGGTGGAAGAGGTGGAGAACCCCCACACCCAGCTTTCGCTGGAGCAGGCCCAGGCCATCCGCAAGACCTACCAGGTGGGCCAGCGGGTGGTGACCCCCCTCAAGACCAAGGAGTTCGGCCGCATCGCCGCCCAGACCGCCAAGCACGTCATCCGGCAGGGCATCCGGGAGGCCGAGCGCAGCCAGCTGTACAGCGAGATGCAGTCCAAGGCCCACGAGATCGTCACCGCCCAGGTGGTGCGCATCGACACCGAGCGGGGCATCGTGGTGCTGGACATGGGCAAGGGCGAGGCGGTGCTGCCCCGTTCTGAGCAGGTGCCCGGCGAAGAGTTCTACGAGGGCCAGCATGTGCAGGTGTACGTCAAGGACGTGATCGTCACCGAGCGCGGGCCCCGCATCATCATCAGCCGCACCAGCGAGCAGCTGGTGAAGCGGATGTTCGAGATGGAGGTGCCCGAGATCTTCGACGGCACCGTGGAGATCCGCGCCATCGCCCGGGAGGCGGGCGTGCGCACCAAGATGGCCGTCTGGTCCAAGGACGAGAACGTGGATCCGGTGGGCGCCTGCATCGGCGCCCACGGCGCCCGGGTCAATCAGATCGTGGAGCAGCTGCACGGCGAGAAGATCGACGTGGTGCGCTGGAGCGAGGACATCACCGAGTTCATCGGCGCGGCCCTCAGCCCCGCCAAGGTGCTGAAGGTGGAGATCCTGGAGGGCGAGCGCAAGGCCTGCCGGGTCACCGTGCCCGACCATCAGCTGAGCCTGGCCATCGGCAACAAGGGCCAGAACGCCCGGCTGTGCGCCCGGCTCACCGGCTACAACATCGACATCCGCCCCGAGAGCGGCTATTACGGCGAGGACACCGACGACTGAACTCCTCTTTGCCGTTCATACTAAGAGAAGAAAGGAAGCTGCCCCGTGCAACAACGAAAGATCCCTTTGCGCCGCTGCACCGGCTGCAATGAGCAGAAGCCCAAAAAAGAGCTGGTGCGCATCGTGCGCAGCCCTCAGGGCGAGATCGCCCTGGACCGTGTGGGCAAGATGCCCGGCCGGGGCGCCTACCTGTGCCCCAGCGCCCAGTGCCTTGCCAAGGCCCGCAAGGCCAAACGCCTGGAGCGCGCGCTGGACGCGCAGATCCCGCCCGAGGTCTACGAGCGGATCGAACAAGAGATAGAAGGAGCCCAAGGTGGAGACAAATAACCAAAAACTGTTTGCAGCCCTGTCGCTGTGCAAAAAGGCGGGCAGGCTGGTGCTGGGCTTCGACGCCGTGATGGACAGCGTGTACCGGGGCAAAGCCCGGCTGGTGCTGCTGGCCGGCGACGTGAGCGAGGGCACCGCAAAGCGGGTGCGCCGCAATTGCGAGGATCTGGTGCCCTGTTTGCAGATGCCCCTCGCCCAGGCGGACCTGTGCCCCATCACCTGGAAAAAGGTGGGCGTCTACGCCGTGACCGACGAGCAGCTGGCCGTTTTGTGCCGCCGCAGCCTCGAGCAGAACAAGGAGGACAACGCATGATCATTAAATACAAAGTGAGCGAGGTCGCCAAAGACCTGAACAAACCCGCCAAGCAGATCATCGACCTGCTGGCTGCCCTGGGGGGCGAACCCAAGAAGGTGGGCGCCAACCTGGATGAGACGGAACTGAACTACATCTTCGAGCGCATGACCCAGGAGAACGCCGAGGCGGACCTCGCCGCCTACCTGGACAGCGCCCCCAAGCCCAAGCCCAAGGAGAGCGAGATCCTGAAAAAGGCGGACGGCACCGTGGTGGAGATGCCCCGGCCCAAGCACCACAAGACGGAGAAGAAGCCGGAGGACGCCGCCCCCGCCCCCAAACGGGAGGTGGTCACCAAGGTGGTGGACACCCGCACCGTGGACGTGAACCTGGACAAATTCAACGAGAAGTACACCGAACTGGCGGGCACCAAGAACGTGGAGAACCGCCGCAAGCCCACCCCGGCGGGCAACAAACAGAAGTTCGCGAACAACAAGAACCGGGGCCGCCAGCCCTTCCAGAAGAAGCGGGAGACCGAGGCCGAGCGGCTGCAGCGCATCCAGCTGGAGAAGGCCCGCAAGGCCCAGCTGAAGGTGCAGATCCCCGACGAGATCACCGTGGGCGAGCTGGCCAGCCGCCTGAAGCAGACCGCCAGCAACGTGATCAAAAAGCTGATGGGCCTGGGCGTGATGGCCTCGGTCAGCGAGGTGGTGGACTTCGACACCGCCGCCATCGTGGCCGAGGAGTTCGGCGCCAAGGTGGAGAAAGAGGTGCACGTCACCATCGAGGAGCGGCTGTTCGAGGTGGAAGAGGATAGCGCCGCCGATCTGGTGGAGCGCCCGCCCGTGGTGGTGGTGATGGGCCACGTCGACCACGGCAAGACCAGCATCCTGGACGCCATCCGCAAGACACATGTGACCGAGGGCGAGGCCGGCGGCATCACCCAGCACATCGGCGCGTATCAGGTCACCGCCGGCGGCAAGACCATCACCTTCCTGGACACCCCCGGCCACGAGGCATTCACCAGCATGCGCGCCCGCGGCGCCAACATGACCGACATCGCCGTGCTGGTGGTGGCCGCCGACGACGGCATCATGCCGCAGACGGTGGAGTCCATCAACCACGCCAAGGCCGCCAAGGTGTCGGTGATCGTGGCCATCAACAAGATGGATAAGCCCACCGCCAACCCCGAGCGGGTGATGGAGCAGCTCACCCAGTACGAATTGGTCCCCGAGCAGTGGGGCGGCGACGTGATCTGCGTGCCGGTGTCCGCCCTCACCGGCCAGGGCATCCCCGAACTTCTGGAGAGCATCAACCTGGTGGCCGAGGTGCGGGAGCTGAAGGCCAACCCCAACCGCCGCGCCAAGGGCGCCGTGGTGGAGGCCCGGCTGGACAAGGGCCAGGGCCCCGTGGCCACCATCCTGGTGCAGAACGGCACCCTGCACAAGGGCGACTGCATCATCGCCGGCACCGCCGTGGGCCGTGTGCGCACCATGAAGAACGACAAGGGCCAGTACATCGAGGACGCCGGCCCCTCCACCCCTGTGGAGATCACCGGCCTCACCGAGGTGCCCGCCGCGGGCGATCTGTTCGACGCGGTGGCGGACGAGAAGCTGGCCCGCGAACTGGCCGACCAGCGCGCCGCCGAGGCCAAGGAGCGCCAGTTCAGCACCTACCAGAAGGTCACCCTGGATAACCTGTTCAGCCAGATCGCCGAGGGCGAGCGCAAGGAGCTGGACATCATCGTCAAGGCGGACGTGCAGGGCAGCGCCGAGGCCGTGAAGCAGAGCCTGGAGAAGATCAGCAACGACGAGGTGCGGGTGAAGGTCATCCACACCGGCGTGGGCGCGGTGAACAAGTCCGACGTGATGCTGGCCAACGCCTCCGGCGCCATCATCATCGGCTTCAACGTGCGGCCCGACCCCGTGGCCAAGGAGGAGGCCGCCCAGGCCGAGGTGGAGATGCGGATGTACCGCGTGATCTACGACGCCATCAACGACGTCACCGACGCCATGAAGGGCATGCTGGCCCCCAAGATCCGCGAGGTGGAGCAGGGCCGTCTGGAGGTGCGCCAGGTCTACAAGATCAGCAGCGTGGGCCAGGTGGCCGGCTGCTATGTGCTGGAGGGCAAGATCACCCGGTCCAGCAAGATCCGGGTGGTGCGCGACGGCATCGTGGTCACCGAGGACGAGATCGCCAGCCTGCGCCGCTTCAAGGACGACGTGAAAGAGGTGGCCCAGGGCTACGAGTGCGGCGTGACCCTGGAGAAGTTCTCCGACATCAAAGAGGGCGATATCTTCGAGGCCTACATCCTGGAAGAGTATCGGGACTGACGAGGTGAGAGAATGCCCAATCCGAAAAATCAGGGCCGGCTGGCCCAGGATATGAAGCGGGAGCTGATCGGCATCGTGGGGCAGATGAAGGACCCCCGCCTTGCCGGCGGCCTGCTCACCATCACCCGGCTGGACGTCACGCAGGACCTGGACCAGGCCCGGGTGTTCGTCAGCGTGCTGGGGGACGAGGCGGCCGCCAAGGAGGCGGTGGCGGCGCTCAACCGGGCCACCGGCCATGTGCGCACCGAGATCTCCCGCCGCATGCACATCCGCAAGGCGCCCCGCTTTGTGTTTTTGCGGGACGAGGGCGCGGCCTACGCCGCCCACATCAACGAGCTGCTGGCCGACCTCCACAAGGAGGAGCAGGCTTAAGCGGCCCCGCCGCAGGGTGCGGCGAAAGAAGGAGAAACCATGAGTGAGATTCTGGAATTGCTGACCCTGATCAGCCGCCTGCTCCACGCGGAGAACGTGCTGATCCTGTGTCACAAAAACCCCGACGGCGACACGGTGGGTTCCTCCGCGGCGCTGTATCACGCCCTGAAGGGCCTGGGGAAAACGGCGGCGCTGCTCTGCTCCGACCCCATCCCCGCCCGGTATGCCTACATGCAGATCGAACTGTACACCGGCCAGTTTGAGCCGGGGTATGTGGTGGCGGTGGATGTGGCGGGCATCCAGCTGTTCGGCGACGGGGCAAGGCCCTATTCCGACCGGGTGGACCTGTGCATCGACCACCACGGCTCCAACAGCGGCTACGCCGACGCCATGTATCTGGACGCCTCGGCCGCCGCCACCGCCGAGATCATCTATCAGCTGCTGGAGGCCATGCAGGTGCCCATCACCCCGGTGATCGCCGACTGCCTGTACACCGGCATCTCCACCGACACCGGCTGCTTCCTCTACAACAACACCACCGCCCACACCCACAAGGTGGCGGCGGCGCTGATGGAGGCCGGCGCCCGGGTGGGCGAATTGAATGCCCTGCTCTTCGAGAGCAAGTCGAAAGGGCGCATCGCCATCGAGCGCACCGCGCTGGAGAACCTGGAGTACTATTTCGACGAGCAGTGCGCCCTCATCTACATGACGCGGGAGCAGATCGCCGCCTCCGGCGTGTCCGCTGCCGAACTGGAGGGCGTCACCGGCCTGCCCCGCAAGATCGAGGGCGTGCGGGTGGGCGTCACCCTGCGCCAGCAGCCCGGCGGCAGCTATAAGGTGAGCATCCGCACCGTCAAAGGGGTGGACGCCTGCGCCATCGCCAAGCGGCTGGGCGGCGGCGGCCACGAGCAGGCCGCCGGCTGCGAGCTGGAGGGCAACCTGGACAACGCCAAGGCCGCGGTGCTGGCCGAGGTGGAAAAGGAACTGGCCCGCTGCGCCCAGGGCGCAAAGGAGGAGGAATGAGTCCTCTGTGCGGCATCCTGCCGGTGGACAAGCCCGCCGGCTGGACCAGCTTCGACGTGATTGCAAAGCTGCGGGGGGTGCTGGCCACCCGCAAGCTGGGCCACTCCGGCACGCTGGACCCCATGGCCACCGGGGTGCTGCCGGTGTTCGTGGGCGCCGCCGCCAAGGCGGTGGACCTGCAGCCGGACCACGATAAGGCCTACCGGGCCGAGGTGCGCTTCGGCCTTGCCACCGACACCGGCGATGTGACCGGCACGCCGGTGGCAGCAGGGGAGAACATCCCCGACGCGGCGGCGGTGGAAGGGGCGCTGGCCGCCTTCCTGGGCCCCCGGATGCAGACGCCGCCCATGTACTCGGCGGTGAAGGTGGGGGGCGTGCCCCTCTACAAGCTGGCCCGCCAGGGCAAAACGGTGGAGCGGGCCCCCCGCCCGGTCACCTTCTACCGGCTGGAGCTGGCACAACAGACCGCCCCCGACCGGTTCGTTATCGACATCGAGTGCAGCAAGGGCACCTATGTGCGCACCCTGGTGGAGGATGTGGGGGCGGCCCTGGGCTGCCCCGCCTGCCTGGCGGCGCTGCGGCGCACCCGGGCGGGGGCGTTCACCTTGGACAGCTGCGTCACGATGGACAAGATCCAGGCCGCCAAAGAGGCGGGGGAGCTGGAAAAACTCCTGCTGGGGGTGGACACGGTGTTCGCCCACCTGCCCGCCGCCGCGGTGAGCGAGGCCGAGCGGCTGCGGCTGTTGAACGGCGCGCTGGTGCGCCGGGCCGACCTTGCCCCCGGGCGCTGGCGGCTCTATGCCGGCGATGCCTTCCTGGGCCTGGGCGAGGCCGGGGACGGAACCCTGCGCGCCGAAAAACTGTTTGTGGAAAGGGCGTGAAACGCCTTGGAGATCTGTCATCGGCTCACGGCCCTGCCGCCTGCCGCCTTCGGGCGGGGCAGCGCGGTGGCCCTGGGTTTTTTTGACGGGGTGCACATCGGCCACCGGGCGGTGATCTCCGCCGCGGTGGACTGCGCCCGCGCCGAGGGGCTGGAGGCGGCGGTGTTCACCTTCAGCCTGCCCGCCGGCCATATCATGAAGGGCGGCCGGCTCATCACCGACGGCGAAAAGCACCGCCGCATCGAGGAACTGGGGGCCGACCGCTTTTTCGAGCCCCCCTTTGAGGAATTCTGCGACCTCTCCCCCGAGGCCTTCGTCGGCGATGTGCTGCGGGGGATGTACAACGCCAAGGCCGTCTTCTGCGGCGACAACTTCACCTTCGGCAAAAAGGCCGCCGGCAACGTGGCGGCCCTCAAGGCCCTCTGCGCCCCTCTGGGCATCCGGGTGGAGGTGGTGCCCATGGCCCTCTACAAGGGCGAGACGGTCAGTTCCACCCGCATCCGGGCCGCTTTGGCGGCGGGGGATATCCGGGCGGCGAACGCCATGCTGGGCCGCCCCTATGCCATCGACTTTGAGGTGCGCCACGGCAAGGGCCTGGGGCACACCCTGGGCATGCCCACCCTGAACCAGGTCTACCCCGAGGGCTTCGCCCACCCGCGCTACGGCGTCTATGTGACCCGGGCGCTGGTGGAGGGCGCATGGCACCCCGGGGCCACCGGCTTCGGCGAGCGGCCCACCGTGAACAAGACGGGAGAGGGGGCCACCTGCGAGACCTTCCTGCCCGGCTTTTCCGGCCAGCTGTACGGCGAGCGGGTGACGGTGGAGTTCCTGGACTACATAGCCGAGAGCCGCCGTTTTGACAGCACCGACCAGCTGCGGGACGCGGTGATGGGCTGGGCGCGGCAGGCGGTGGCCTGGTTCCAAAAAGAAGCCGGTACGGGGGAGGAACATGAGCAAGCAAGGTAGGCGGGCAGCGGGTGAAGTGCCCATCGCGGGAGGGCGGCTGCCCGCTGCTTTTCCATGGGTCGTGACCGGCGCGCTGATGCTCTTCAGCCTGCTCTGTTACAACTATACCGACATCCAGCTGATCGCGCGCCACGCCATGAACCTGTGGGACGTGCTGGCGCGGGGCGAACTTTTTGCCTTTTACCGCACCGGCGCGACGCTCTCCATCGGCGACACCGTTCAGCACACCGGCGAGGTGCCCTATGATATCTGGGTGTACCTGCCCTTTGCCCTGTGGGACCTGCCGGTATACCTGTGGGAAAAGGCCACCGGCCTCACCTTTGAGGCCAACGCGCTGGCGCTGCTGTGGGTGCGCTGCAGCACGCTGGCGCCCGCTGCGGGGACGGTGTGGGCGCTGAACGGCATCGCCGGGGATCTGGGCTGTGACCACAGGCGCCGGCGGCAGGCCCTTTGGCTCTTCTGCAGTTCGCTGTTCCTGCTCAACGGGACCTTCTGCGTGGGGCAGATCGATATCTTCAGCGTGTTCTTTACCCTTTTGGGCCTGCGGGCTTACCTGTCCGGCAAGCACCGGGCCTTTGTGGGATGGTTCGCCCTGGCGGTGACCTTTAAAAATTTCGGCCTGTTCGTATTCGTGCCGCTGCTTTTGCTGCGGCAGAAACGCCCGCTGGCGCTGGTGCGGGACGGCGTGCTGGTCTGCTCGCTGACCCTTGTGTCCAAGCTGCTGTTTTTACAGGATAAACTCCAAACCCCCACGGGCTTCGACGAAGGCCGGTTCCTGGAGCGGGCGCTGGAGCGGGGCCTGGACCTGGGCAATGTGCGCCTGCCGCTGCTGGCGCTGCTGGTGGCCGCGCTGTGGCTGTTCTGCTGGCTGCGCCCCGGGCAGGATGGCCGCCAGACGCGCTGGGCGGTGTGGGCGTATCTTGCCGGATACGCCAGCTTCTTCCTTTCGGCGAACATCTGTCCCTACTGGGAGGCACTGCTGGCGCCCTGCGCAGCGCTGCTGCTGTTGAGCGGCTGGCCCGGTGAACCGTTGCTGCTGCTGGACAGCCTGGCGGGCGGCGCGTTCTTTGCGCGGGCGATGCTGACGGTCCCCCGGCTCTATGACGCAAAGGTGGTGTGGTGGTCTCCGGCGGGGTTCCTGCTGGCGCGGCATCAGGGCAGCAGGCTGGAAAATCTGGCCTATGGCCTGCGCGAGCAGGTGCTGCCGGTGGCGGAGGCGGTCTGTTTTGTGCTGCTGGCGGCCATGGTCCTGCGCTTTTGCCCCGCCCTGTGCGGTGATCGGGCCGAGCGCGGCGGGGAACCGCTGCCCCTGGATCTGACCCTGTTGCGGCTGGCGCTGGCCGCCGGGTTCGTGGTCCTGCCCATGGCAGGCTATCTGCTGGGCTGATGCCGCCCCCCGCGACTGTAACACGGGCGGGGCCGGCACGCGGCAAAAATATCCTCCGCGGCGGGATGGATGACGAAAAATCCCTTGTAATCCGCATCCGGCTGTGCTATACTATTATGGCTACCGTGACTCAGTTTGGGGTGTATGCTCTGCAACAGAGCGCCTCGCTGCCCTGCACCGGGTCATCGGCAAATCAAGGAAACGAGGTAAACCACAATGGAAGACAAGAAAGTCATCATCGAATCCGCTCGCGTGCACGAGACCGATACCGGTTCTCCCGAGGTGCAGGTGGCCCTGCTGACCGCCCGCATCAACCACCTCACCGAGCACCTGAAGTCCAACCCCCATGACCATCACAGCCGCCGCGGCCTGCTGAAAATGGTCGGCCGCCGCCGCAACCTGCTGGCCTACCTGAAGAAGAAGGACATCGAGCGTTACCGCGCCCTGATCGCCAAGCTGGGCCTGCGCAAGTAATCACAGCAACAAAAGGCAGGCGGTCGTTTGCACCGCCTGCCTTTTACCTGTTTTTCGGCCCCGGGCCAAAAACAGGCGATTGTCCCCCGCGCCCGGCGGAGGGAAGCGTGTTTTTAGCGGTAAATCGGGGGCTTTTCGGCCCTGAAGAACCCCGGATTTATTGCTAAAGCCACCCTCCCTCCGCAACACACACCGCGGCACCGCCGCGAAAAAACACAGGAGGTATTTTTCTATGGCTTTGGAATTTGCGTCCAAGCGCGAGACCTTCCCCCATTTCAAGACCTTCCAGATGGAACTGGCCGGCCGGCCCCTGGTGGTGGAGACCGGCAAGATGTGCGGGCTGTCCAACGGCAGCTGCCTGGTGCGCTACGGCGAGACCGCCGTGCTGTGCAACGTCACCATGAGCGAAAAGCCCCGGGACGGCATCGACTTCTTCCCCCTGAGCGTGGATTTTGAGGAAAAACTCTACTCGGTGGGCCGCATCCCCGGCAGCTTCATGCGCCGTGAGGGCCGCCCCGGCGAGAAGGCCATCCTCACCAGCCGCGTGGTGGACCGGCCCATCCGGCCCCTCTTCCCCAAGACCATGCGCAACGACGTGTGCGTCACCATGACCGTCATGAGCGTGGACCAGGACTGCAGCCCTGAGATCACCGGCATGATCGGCACCTCCATCGCCCTGTCCATCTCCGACATCCCCTGGGCCGGCCCCATCGGCGGCGTGTTCATGGGCCTGGTGGACGGCGAACTGGTGGTGAACCCCACCCTGGAGCAGCGGGGCAAGAGCGACCTGCAGCTCACCGTGGCCGCCACCGAGAAGAAGATCGTGATGATCGAGGCGGGCGCCAACGAGGTGGACGAGGTCACCATGCTGAACGCCATCAAGGCCGCCCATGTGGAGATCAAGAAGATCATCGAGTTCATTGGCGGCATCGTGGCCGAGATCGGCAAGCCCAAGAAGCAGTTTCAGGATATGGAGCTGGACCACGACCTGTTCGAGGCCGTGAAGGCGGAGTATCTGGACGAGTTCAAGGCCGCCATGGACACCGACGACAAGAACGTGCGGGACGCCCGCCTCGCCCCCATCCGGGAGAAGTTGGAAGCCCAGTACGAAGAGCAGTGGGGCGCCTCGGTCATCGAGGAACTGATGTACAAGATGCAGAAGTTCGTGGTACGCCGCTGGCTGCTGGACGAGGGCAAGCGTGTGGACGGCCGCGGCATCAACGAGATCCGGCCCCTGGCCGCCGAGGTGGGCCTGCTGCCCCGGGTGCACGGCAGCGGCATGTTCACCCGCGGCCAGACCCAGGTGCTCACCGTCACCACCCTGGGCTCCACCAAGGACAGCCAGCTGATGGACGACCTGGGCACCGAGCCCTACAAGCGCTATCTGCATCACTACAACTTCCCGCCCTACTCGGTGGGCGAGGCCCGCGCGCCCCGCAGCCCCGGCCGCCGCGAGATCGGCCACGGCGCGCTGGCCGAGCGGGCGCTGGTGCCCGTGCTGCCCAGCCTGGAGGAATTCCCCTACACCATCCGTCTGGTGAGCGAGGTGCTCTCCTCCAACGGCTCCACCAGCCAGGCCTCCATCTGCGGCTCCACCCTGAGCCTGATGGACGCGGGCGTGCCCATCAAGGCCCCGGTGGCCGGCATCAGCTGCGGCCTCATCACCGAGGGCGAGCGCTGGATGACCATGCTGGACATTCAGGGCGTGGAGGACTTCCACGGCGACATGGACTTCAAGGTGGGCGGCACCCACAAGGGCATCACCGCCATCCAGATGGACATCAAGATCGACGGCCTGACCTACGAGATCATCGAGGAGGCCTTTGAGAAGTGCCGCAAGGGCCGCCTTTACATCCTGGACGAGATCATGCTGCCGGTCATCGGCGCGCCCCGTCCCCAGCTGTCCAAGTACGCGCCCAAGATGCTGTCCATGGTCATCCCCGTGGACAAGATCAAGGACGTCATCGGCAAGGGCGGCAAGGTCATCCAGGAGATCTGCGCCAACTGCAACTGCAAGATCGACGTGGAGGAGGACGGCCATGTGTTCGTCTCCGCCATCGACGTGGACGACGCCAACCGGGCCATCCACACCATCAAGACCATTGTGGAGGACCCGGAGATCGGCGCCATCTACAAGGGCCGTGTGACCCGTCTGATGAACTTCGGCGCCTTCGTGGAGATCGCCCCGGGCAAAGAGGGCCTGGTGCACATCTCCAAGCTGGATAATAAGCGCGTCGAGCGGGTGGAGGACGTGGTCGCCGTGGGCGACGAGCTGATCGTCATGGTCACCGAGATCGACCAGCAGGGCCGCATCAACCTGAGCCGCAAGGACGCTCTGGCCGCCATCGAGGCCAAGCGCAAGCAGCAGGGCTGAGCAGAATAAAACAAGAGCCGCCGCTCTTCCGTGGGGAAGGGCGGCGGCTTTTTCATGCCGCAAAGCGGCGGGATTCAATAGAAGTTTTCCTGGCGAAAAACCGTATCGGCCACCAGCGCCAACAGGAGCATCAGCACCGCCAGCCCGAAGAGCGCGCCCAGCACCCAGCCCGGCAGCGGCAGCTCCAGCACGTTCCGATAGAAATTTCCGCCGCTCAGCAGGCCAAAGCCCAGCGCGGCCAGCAGGTCGCACGCCCCGGACGCCTTGTCGTACAGGGGAACATGGGTGCCCGTCAGCACCTCTTTGGAGGGCCGCCGGCCCAGCAGCCGGGTCACGCCGCGCCAGAGCTTCACCGCGGCGACGACGGCAAAGAAGAGAGAAGCAAACACGAGAACACACCTCCCGAAGGACCGCTTTTCCGTGCCGCCCCGGCGGCAAAAAAGGGCGGAGGCTCCGGCCGTCCGCGCAAGGCAAAGGGGGCCCCTGCGGGGGCAGGCCGTTCCTGCAGCATCATTGTACCATCCTTGGAGGGCTTTGACAACAAGGCCGCCCCGCGCCATGGTTGCCCCTGCGCCGCCTTTGTGGTATACTATACTCGACTATTTCTGTGATTTCGGAAGGGGGCGGCGGGGTGAAGATCAGCGCCTGCATCGTGTGTTACGGCGGGGCCGACGAGGTCATCCGCGCCGCCCAGTCGGTGCTGCGGTACACCGCCGCGCCCTTTTCCCTCTATCTTGTGGACAACGCCAGCCCCGACGGGGCGGGCGAAGCGCTGGCTGCCCACCCCTGGCCGGCGAATGTCACCGTGCTGCGGCTGGAAAAGAACCTGGGCTTCGGCGCGGGGCACAACCAGGTGCTGCCCCTGCTGGACAGCGACTACCATTTTGTGCTCAACCCGGATATCTTTGTGGAGAGCGACGTGCTGGGCGGCATCTGCGGCTGGCTGGAGGAGCACTCCGAGGCGGTGATGGCCACCCCGCGCCTCACCTTCCCCGACGGGCGGGAGCAGGTGCTGCCCAAGCGCAAGCCCGGCGTGCTGGGCCTGGCCGCCCGGCAGGGTGTGCCGGGCCTGAAACGCTTCGGCGACCACTACGCCATGCTGGACGAGGACCTCTCCAAACCCACGGCCATCGAGTTCTGCACCGGCAGTTTTTTCTGCATGCGCACCGCCGTGTTCAAGGCCATCGGCGGCTTTGACGAACGATACTTCATGTATGTGGAGGACGCGGACATCACCCAGAAGGCAAGGCAAAAGGGCCTCGTTTACTACCTGCCCCAGTTCACCGCCTGCCACGCCTGGCACCGCGCCCCCCAGAAAAGCCTCAAACCCTTCTTGCAGCAGCTCAAAAGCATGGGCCGCTATTTTTGCAAGTGGGGCTTTCGGCTGTAAAGGCCTTCGGCCCGCCCGCCGCGGCGCGGCCCTGTAACACTGTATACAGCGGAAGTGGCTCCGCTTTGTGGTAAGCCGCAAGAATCGGGGGCGCCCTCGGCGCCCCGAAAAAGGAGCGAATGGCATGAAAGGCATCATTCTCGCCGGCGGCGCCGGCACCCGTCTGTACCCGCTGACCATGGTCACCTCCAAGCAGCTGCTGCCGGTGTACGACAAGCCCATGATCTACTACCCCCTGTCCACCCTGATGCTGGCGGGCATCCAGGACATCCTCATCATCTCCACCCCCGAGGACACCCCCCGCTTCGAACACCTGCTGGGGGACGGCAGCCAGTACGGGCTGCATCTGTCCTACAAGGTGCAGCCCAGCCCCGACGGGCTGGCCCAGGCCTTTTTGCTGGGGGAAGAATTCATCGGCAGCGACTGCTGCGCCATGATTTTGGGGGATAATATCTTCTATGGCAACGGCTTCTCCCGCATTTTGAAGGCGGCGGTGAACAACGCCGAGCAGAACGGCCGGGCCACCGTGTTCGGCTACTACGTCAACGACCCCGAACGCTTCGGCATCGTGGAGTTCGACGAGGCGGGCAAGGTCATCAGCGTGGAGGAAAAACCCAAGGAACCCAAGAGCAACTACGCCATCACCGGCCTGTATTTCTACGACAACCGGGTGAGCGCCCAGGCCAAAAAGGTCAGGCCCAGCGCCCGGGGCGAGCTGGAGATCACCACCCTCAACGCCATGTATCTGGAGGAGGGCAAGCTGGACGTACAGCTGCTGGGCCGGGGCTTCGCCTGGCTGGACACCGGCACCATGGACAGCCTGGTGGACGCCGCCGACTTTGTGCGCATGGTGGAAAAGCGCCAGGGCATCAAGATCAGCGCCCCCGAGGAGATCGCCTATAAGAACGGCTGGATCAGCAAGGAAAAACTGCTGGAAAGCGCCGCCCGCTACGGCAAAAGCCCCTACGGCGAGCATCTGAAACGGGTGGCCGACGCCAAAATTCGCTATTGAGCATAAGAAGGAAGGAACGCAGATGAAGATCCTGATCACCGGGTCCGGCGGCCAGCTGGGCACCGAACTGCAGCGGCAGCTGGCCGAGGGCGGCAGCAGCCTGGGCCCGCTGCCCGAGCGGCTGAAAAACGCCACCGTGCTGGCCACCGACGTGGCCGAACTGGACATCACCGACCGGGCGGCCACCATCGCCTTTGTGCGCCGTCACCAGCCGGACACCATCATCAGCTGCGCCGCCTTCACCAATGTGGATGGCTGCGAGACCAGCCCCGACGCCGCCTTCAAGGTGAACGCCATGGGGGCGTCCCATCTGGCCCAGGCCGCCGAGCGGGTGGGGGCGCGGCTCATCCACGTCTCCACCGACTATGTGTTCAGCGGCGAGGGCGACACCCCTCTGGACGAAAGCCGCCCCATCGGCCCGGTGAGCGCCTACGGCCGCACCAAGGCCCTGGGGGAGGAGTATGTGCGCAATTTCTGCCATCGCTGGTTCATCGTGCGCACTGCCTGGCTCTACGGCTACAACGGCAAGAATTTCGTCAAGACCATGGTGAACGCCGGCAGAAAGTTCGGCAAACTGGAGGTGGTGAACGACCAGCTGGGCAACCCCACCAACGCCGAGGACCTGGCCCATCACATCCTCAAGCTGGCGGTGAGCCACGACTACGGCGTTTACCACTGCACCGGCGAGGGCGTTTGCAGCTGGTATGATTTCGCCAAAGAGATCATCCGCCTGGCAGGGGTGGACGCCGAAGTGACCCCCTGCACCAGCGCCGAGTACGCCGCCAAGCACCCCGCCGCCGCCACCCGCCCCGCCTGGAGCGCGCTGGAAAACCGGATGCTTGCCTGCACCGTGGGCAACGAGATGCGCCCCTGGCAGGAGGCCCTGCAATGCTATTTCGACCACTGGGACGGCGAGAACGGCCTGAAATAAAAAGGAAAGGGATACCCCCATGAAAAAATACCTCATCACCGGCTGCGCCGGTTTTATCGGCTCGAATTTTGTCTACTATATGCTGAATAAGTACAAGGATATACTTCTTGTAAATCTTGACAAACTCACCTACGCCGGCAATCTGGAGAACCTGAAGGACGTGGAGGGCGATGCGCGTCATGTGTTCGTGCAGGGGGACATCTGCGACCGGGCGCTGGTGACGGGCCTGTTTGAACAGTACGATTTCGACTATGTCATCAACTTTGCCGCCGAGAGCCATGTGGACCGCAGCATTACCAACCCCGAAATTTTCGTGGAGACCAACGTGCTGGGCACCGTGAACCTGCTGCAGTGCGCCAAGAACGCCTGGCTGAAAGAGGGCAAATGGGCCGAGGGCAAAAAGTACCTGCAGGTGTCCACCGACGAGGTCTACGGCAGCCTGGGGGCGGAGGGCTACTTCACCGAGACCACGCCGCTTTGCCCCCACAGCCCCTATTCCAGCAGCAAGGCCAGCGCCGACATGTTCGTGATGGCCTTCCACGACACCTATGGCATGCCGGTGAACATCACCCGCTGCTCCAACAACTACGGGCCCTACCAGTTCCCCGAAAAACTCATCCCGCTGATGATCAACAACGTCAAGCACCACAAGCAGCTGCCGGTGTACGGCGACGGCATGAACGTGCGGGACTGGCTGTATGTGGAGGACCACTGCAAGGCCATCGACATGGTGGCAAACGGCGGCCGGGTGGGCGAAGTGTACAACGTGGGCGGCCACAACGAGCGGCCCAACATCTTCATCGTCAAGACCATCATCGCCCAGCTGCACGAGCGCCTCGCGGACGACGGCATCAACGAGGGCCTCATCAAGTATGTGGCCGACCGCCTTGGCCACGACCGCCGCTACGGCATCGACCCCACCAAGATCAAGAACGAGCTGGGCTGGTACCCCGAGACCATCTTTGAGGTGGGCATCGTCAAGACCATCGACTGGTACCTGTCCCACGAGGAATGGATGGCCAACGTCACCAGCGGCAACTACCAGAAGTATTACGAAGAGATGTACAAAAACCGCTAAATATTACAGTTGGTATAATCATTGCTTTCCCACGGCACCCGGTTCCACAAAAAGGCGGGCTGTCCCCAAAGCAAGACCAAAGGCCCGCATGCAATCCATGCGGGCCTTTTTGTGCAAAAGAGAGAAAGGGGCCGAATCCCGGCAAAAAGCGATTTTTTGCCCCGCCCGCGCCGTTTTCAGCATAGAGCGCCAAGGAAATGAAAAAGGAGGATATCTCCCATGAAAAAAGCCGTATGTCTTGCCATCGCCGCGGGCCTGCTGGCTCTTTCGGCCTGCGCCGCGCCTCCCGCGGAAAGTATGGAAAGCACCTCCGCGCCCGCTGTGCAAACCGAGGAAACGGGGCAGGACCACATCCGCGCCCTGCTGGGCCAATGCGGCGTGGACGTGGAGATCACCCGCTTTGAAAGCAGCTACGAGGTGAACGACTTTCTGGAGTGCACCGTCTACTCCTCGCTGGAACTGCCGAATGTGGCCGCGCTGCTGGTGGAAAAGCCGGACGGCAGCGCCTTTTACATCACCCTGCCGGACAACAGCTCGGTGGACGGGATGTACGTGGACCACGCAGGCTTGCTGAACGTCCTCACCGACGGCGTCATCCACGGGGGCGACGAGGTGATGCACAATGGCATGGGCGTGTTCAAGGTGGACCTGGACACGGGCGAAGCGGTGAGCTATGAAAACAACGAGTTTGTGTATCCTCAGGGCATTTACGGCCGGGAGTGCTCTGTGGTGGACGACCACTATACCTTCGGGGAGTGCACCGTCACCGGGGATGCGGTGACCTTCCGCCTTGAACCCGCCGAGGAAAATGAAAGCTGGACGGGCACGGAACTCTACTTCCCGCCGGTCTGGACCAACGAAGCGGGCGGCGATTACCGGATGGCGGTGCTCTTCCACAACACCGCCGCCCCCGACCCGGCATTGACGGAACAGATCAAAACGCTGCCCGGCGTGCTGGAAGCCAGCTTCACCGAAGTGGACAATGGGTATTACGCCGGCACCCTGCTGGAACTGCACATGGACTCCCAGTGTGTGCTGAGCCACCAAATCAACGAGGGCGTGCCCGGCCCGGCGCTGGAAAGCTACACCATCCGCTGCTACATGCCCGACCCGAACGACGGCGCGCCGGTGGGCGGGCCCTTCATCCCCGACGCCGACACTGCCGCCGATATCGCGGAAAAGGAGCGAAAGGCCATGGAGGAGCTGGGCATGCTGAACCCCACCCCCGCGCCGTGACCCGCGCTGCTCCCGCCCCGGCCGGCAGGGAGCGGCTTCGATGAATCAAAAAGGGCAGCCCGCCTGCGCGATGCAGGCGGGCTGCCTTTCTTTGTGAGTTTTTACAGACAGGCCGGGCAGTCCTTCAGGGCCCCCTCCACCGCCAGCAGGAAGGCGGTGACCGCCGCCTGCTCGGTGGCCCAGCTGCACACCAGGCGCACGCAGGTGCGGCCGGGGGCGGGCACCGCGGTCACCTCCCAGTGGAAGGCGCCCTCCAGTTTCGCCAGTACCTCGTCCGGCAGGATGGGGAAGATCTGGTTGGAGGGGCTGTCGAACAGGAATTCCACCCCCAGGGCGGCCAGGCCCGCCGACAGCTGCTGTGCCAGCCGGGTGGAGTGCTCGCCCAGTTCCTCGTAAAGGCAGTTCTGCATCAGCTGCTCGAACTGGATGCCCAGCAGCCAGCCCTTCGCCAGCATCCCGCCCCGCTGCTTGAGGATGTAGCGGAAATCCGGCTTCAGGGCCGGGTTCAGGATGCACACCGCCTCGCCGAACAGCGCGCCGTTCTTGGTGCCGCCGATGTAAAAGGCGTCGCACACTTCGCCCAGTTCCTCCATCGACGCGCCGCCGCAGGCCAGGGCGCTGGCAAGGCGGGCGCCGTCCAGATAGAGCAGCAGGCCCAGTTCGTCGCACACGGACCGCAGGGCCCGCAGTTCGGCGGCGGTGTAGACCCCGCCGGTCTCGGTGGTGTTGCTCACATACACCAGCCGGGGCTTCACCATGTGCTCGTCGGTGTGGGCTTCCACCGCCGCCCGCACCAGTTCCGGGGTCAGCTTGCCGCCGGCCGCGGCGGGCATCGCCACGCACTTGTGGCCGGTGGCCTCGATGGCCCCCGTCTCGTGCACGCAGACATGGCCGCTGCTGGCCGCGATCACCGCCTCGTGGGGCCGCAGAAAGGCGCAGATGCAGGTGGTGTTGGTCTGGGTGCCGCCCACCAGAAAGTGCACGTCGGCGTCCGGCCGGCCGATCTTGCAGCGGATCAGCGCGGCGGCGTGTTCGCAGTGGGGGTCGTACCCGTAGCCCAGGTTGCCCTCCAGGTTGGTGTCGGCCAGGGCCTTGAGGATGGAGGGGTGGGCCCCCTCGCTGTAATCGTTGGTGAATCGGTACATCGCCATAACCTCTTTTTCTCCCGGCAGCGAGCGCAAACGGCCGCTTCCGTCGTCTCTGGGGCAATTATACCATTATTTCACAAAAAGTCCATCTTTGAGCGTTTGTGTTGCGGGCTGGATTATGCTATACTTTAATCTGTATCCGACTGCAAAGAGGGGGGGCCGGGCATGAAAGCTGTGGTCAAGGTGGGCACCTCCACGCTGGCCCATGCCACGGGGCGGCTGAACATCCGCCGCATCGAGGGGCTGTGCAAGGTGCTCAGCGATCTGAAAAACGCCGGACACCAGATCATTCTGGTGTCGTCCGGGGCCATCGGCATGGGGGTGGGCAAGCTGGGCCTGCCCGGCCGCCCGGCGGACATGCCCACCAAGCAGGCGTCCGCCGCTGTGGGCCAGTGCGAACTGATGTACACCTACGACAAACTTTTTTCCGAGTACAGCCACACCGTCGCCCAGATCCTCATCACCAGCGAGGATCTGGCGGACCCTGTGCGCAGCGGCAACCTGCACAACACCCTGGCCCGCCTGCTGGAGCTGGGGGCGCTGCCCATCGTGAACGAGAACGACACCGTCAGCACCGCCGAGATCGCCGTGGGCGACAACGACACCCTGGCCGCCCGGC
This sequence comes from Candidatus Allofournierella merdavium, assembly GCF_944382735.1. NCBI lineage: Bacteria > Bacillati > Bacillota > Clostridia > Eubacteriales > Oscillospiraceae > Allofournierella > Candidatus Allofournierella merdavium. The sequence goes on from NZ_CALWND010000006.1 coordinate 74,008, forward strand.
TGTGCCGCAGCCTGGAGGCGGAGCTGCTGGTGATATTGAGCGACATCGACGGCCTGTACACCGCCGACCCCCATACCCACCCCGAGGCGCGGCTGCTGCGCCGGGTCCAGGCCATCACGCCGGACATCGTGGCGCTGGCCGGCGGGGCCGGCAGCGCCCTGGGCACCGGCGGCATGGCCACCAAACTCCGGGCGGGGCAGATCGTCACCGAGGCCGGGGCGGACATGGTCATCGCCAACGGCCGTGACCCGGAGGTGCTTTATACCGTGTTTGAGGGGGGCGAAGCGGGCACCCGCTTCCTCGCCCGGAAGGGAGGCAGCCAATGACCACCACCCGTGAACTTCTGCTGGCCGCTCGCAGCGCCATGGGCGCGCTGGCCCTGGCCGGCGGCGAGGAGCGCAGCACGGCGCTGCGGGCCATGGCTGCCCGGCTGCGCAGCGAGTGCGGCGCCATCCTGGCCGCCAACGCGGAGGACCTGGAGGCCGCCAGGCCCACCGTGGCCCCGGTGATGCTGGACCGCCTGCGACTGGACGAAGCGAGAGTGGAGGCCATGGCCGCCGGCGTGGAGGCCGTGGCCGCCCTGCCCGACCCGCTGGACCGGGTGCTGAGCGAGACCACCCGCCCCAACGGGCTGGTCATCCGGCAGGTGAGCGTGCCCATGGGGGTCATCGCCATCATCTACGAGAGCCGGCCCAACGTCACCAGCGACGCGGCGGCGCTGGCCGTCAAGAGCGGCAGCGCCTGTGTGCTGCGGGGCGGCAAGGAGGCCTTCCGCTCCAACAACGCCATCGTCGACGCTCTGAAGCTGGGCCTGGCGGACGCGGGCCTGCCCGAGGACCTGGTGGCCCTGGTGCAGGACACCAGCCGCGCCTCCTCCACCGAACTGATGCAGGCCACCGGCCTGGTGGACCTGCTCATCCCCCGGGGCGGGGCGGGGCTCATCCGCGCCTGTGTGGAGAACGCCACGGTGCCCGTCATCCAGACCGGCACCGGCATCTGCCACATCTATGTGGACAAAGCCGCCGATCCGGCCATGGCGCTGGACATCGTGGAAAATGCCAAGACCAGCCGGCCCTCGGTGTGCAACGCCGCCGAGGTGTGCCTGGTGCACCGGGAGGTGGCGAAGGAGTTTCTGCCCCTGCTGCGCCGCCGCCTGGTGGACGAGCGGCAGCAAAAGGGCCTTGTGCCGGTGCAGCTGCGGCTGGACGAGGCCGCCGCGGCCATCATCCCCGGCACCCCGGCGGGCCCCCAGGATTTCGACACCGAGTTTCTGGACTACATCCTGGCGGTGGCGGTGGTGGACAGCGTAAAGGCGGCCGCCGAACACATCGCCCGGCACTCCACCGGCCACAGCGAGGCCATCGTCACCGCCGACGAGGCGGCGGCCGCGGCCTTTACCCGCATGGTGGACAGCGCGGCGGTCTATGTGAACGCCTCCACCCGCTTTACCGACGGCGGCGAGTTCGGTCTGGGCTGTGAGATGGGCATCTCCACCCAGAAGCTCCACGCCCGGGGGCCCATGGGCCTCGCCCAACTCACCAGCTACAAATACATCATTCTGGGCAGCGGCCAGATCCGCTGACCGCCATCCCATGCAAGGAGGGGACAGAACACCCATGGCAAATACCGTTTCGCAACAGGAACACGAGCGCCACAAGCGCCGGCGCGCCCGTCAGTGGCTGGGCCTTGGCATCTGCGTGCTGGTGCTGATCGGCGCCTTTACCGTCGTGGCCACGGCGGTGAACGGCGTGGCGGTGCTCTTTGACGACACCGAGGAAAAACTGGCCTACGAGCAGCGGCTGCAGGCGCTGGTCATGCTGGACCCGCTGCCCTTTGAGGACCTGGACCAGGCCGACCCGGCCCTTTTCAAGGAGGCGGCCATCTGGTCGGCGGTGTCCACCGCCCAGGCCAGTGCCACCGGGCTGGACGCCTACGAGCGTGACCCCAACACCGACAGCCTGCTGCTGCCCGCCGTGGAGGTGGACGCCGCGGCGGCCTCCCTCTTCGGGCCGGACTACAAACTCACCCACGAGACCTTCAACAACGTGGCCGGCGACATGACCTTTGAGTACGACGAGGAAAAGCAGTGCTACCTCATCCCGGTCACCGGCCAGGTGGGAATGTACACCCCCAAGGTGGAAAAGCTGGACAAAAAGAGCGGCAAGCTGTATGTGACGGTGGGCTATGTGCCCGCCCCGGGCCTCAACGGGGACTTCAGCCTCTCCGCGCCCACCGAGCCCACCAAATACATGGACTATGTGTTTGAAAAGACCGACGGCACCTATTACCTGTGCGCCCTGGAGCTCAGCGATATGAAGCCCAGTTCCAGCGCCGCCGCCAGCGCTCCCGAGACCGACATGGACTACGAGGAGTACTTCGATCCCACCAGCGCCATCGCCGAGGGCGCGGGCAGCCTGCCCGCCTCCGACAGCACGGCCGCGGAGGGGGAGCCCGCCTCCGACAGCGCGGCAGCGGACGGAGAGACCTCCGAGCCCGCGTCGGACAGCCAGAGCACCCCGGAGAGCGACAGCGAGGAATAAAGTTTGACAGCAGGCCCCCGCGCAAAAGCGCGGGGGCCTGCTGCGCGCCCAACAAAGAAGGCCCCCGGCACAGCCGGGGGCCTTCTTTGTGAACGTCAGTCGGTGCGGATGGCGTTGGGGTAGATGCGCCGCATCGTCTCGTCGGGGTAGTGCTCGTCCATGTACACCTGCCAGGCGGCGGTGGCGGGCACGCCCTCGGCCCGCTGGCTGTAGCGGCCCATGGCCAGGGCGCTCATGGAGACGTTGGCGACCATGAACACCACCAGCACCGCCGTGAGGATCCGCCCCGGCAGGATGGGGATGGACTCGATCCAGCGGGAGAAGGGGGGATAGGCCACCTTGAACCAGGCCACCGCCGCAAAGCCCCAGAAAAAGCAGTAGAGCAGGTTGATGCGCCCGCCCAGGTTGAAGGGGATCTTGCTGTAATCCCAGAAGACGGTGCCGAACACCAGCTCGGTGAACACGCTGCACAGGTACTCGTAGGCGCCGCCCAGCACGGTGCCCGCCACGAGGAGGAAGCTGGCGGGCTTGTCCTTGTAGCGGTAGAGCAGCAGGGTGGCCAGGGCCAGCGCCAGACCCCACACCAGGCTGAAGGGCCCCCACACCACGCTGCTGCGGCTCATCCACACCCCGCCGGTGACCCGGCAGAAGATGGTCTCCACCACATCGCCCAGAAAGGCGCCGATAAAAAACAGCAAAAACAGCTTGGCAAAGCTGCAGCCGGCGGCGAACACCGTGGCCTTCTGCCGCTTTGCGTGCACGAAGCTGGCGGCGGGGTAGGCCTTCTGGATGCGCCGCTCGGTGCGGGTGAGGATCCAGCCTCCCAGCCGGGCGCTCACCGCGTCCAGCCGGCGGCCGGTGCGCTGCAGGGCGGGCAGCTTGTGCGCCACGCCCGCCAGGGTCAGCACGCTGGCGATGCCGTCCACCACCAGCAGCGCCGCCAGCGTCCACAGCAGGATGCCCCGCGCCAGCGAGGGCATCAGGTCATACAGCCCGGTGAGCAGGGGGGCGCCCCACCGCACCATCACCGCGCCCAGCAGGCCCCACAAAACCGAGGCGCTCAGGCAGATGTAGCCGTCCAGGTTGAAGCGGCGGTTGGAGTAGTCCCACCAGCGGGTGTGGCTCACGTTTTCCAGCAGATGCCCGGCCAGCCATTCCACCACCGTGGCCAGCACGGCGCTGCCGATAAACAGGAACAGAAGGTTCCCGCGCAGTTCCCACAGGCCCACGGTGATGAGCACGCCGGAGACGCCGTAGATGATGCACCAGGGGCCGAACAGCACGCTGCGGTCCACATAGCGGCGGGTGCGGATGGCGGCGAGGGTGGTCTCCAGCACCCAGCCCAGCACCGAAAAGCAGATGAACAGCCAAAGGATATGCTCCAGACTCATACGAAGACCCTCCCAAGGTCGATCAATAAAAACTGCCCGCCGGGACCGCGCGCCAGTATGATGCGACAGACGGCCCCTGCGGGCAGAAAAAGGACAATGCGGGCGGCGCCGGCGCGCCTTAGCGCCGGGGCTTGCCCTGGTAGACGATGGCCATGGCATCCGGCCCGGTGTTGCTGGCCACCGCGGCGCCCAGCTTGAACACCGCGTCCGGGGCGCGGCCGAACTCCTTGCGGCAGAGCTTTTCCAGCTCCTTCACGTTGGGGATGTCGGTGCAGCCCAGCATGTAGTGGATGTCCCCGTCGGGATAGTCCATCCGCCGGCGGGCCAGCTTGATCATGGCGGCGGGTACGGCGGCGTCGCCCCGCACCTTGTCCTCCACCTTGGTCACCCCGTCGATCAGGCTGATGATGGGCCGCAGACCCAGCAGCTCGCCGGCAAAGGCCGCCGCCGCGCTGATGCGCCCGCTCTTTTTCATCTGCTTCAGGCTGAAGGCGGAGAGCACGATCTCCTGCCGGGCAAAGGCGGCCTCCAGTTCGGCGCACACATAGCCCACCTCAGCCCCGTTGCGCAGCCGCCGGGCCGCCTGCACCACCGGCGCGCCGTACACATAGGAATAGGTGTGGCTGTCGATCAGGTGGATGTTCAGATCGTGGTCGGGCCGCTCCTCCCGCAGCATGTCCCGCGCCAGCACCGCCGCGTCGTGGGTGGCGCTGCCGGTGGAATTGATGGTCACATGCACCACGTCGGTGTAGCCCTCGTCCACATACCGGCAGTACTGCTCGCAGAACTGCATCGCGGTGACGTGGGCGGTGCTGGGCACCCCCTGGGCGGCGCGGAGCATCTGATAAAATTCGTCAAAGCTGAAATCCCGGCGCTCCACATAGCTTGCCCCGTCCAGGGTGATGACGAAGGGCAGGATGTCAATGTCGTACTGCTTTTCCAGTTCGGGGGGGATGTCGCAGGCGGAATCGGTCAAAACGGCGATCTTTCGCATAAGGTCTCTCTCACTCCCATTGATAGTCACGCAGCTGGCCCCGGCTCTCCAGATCCGCAAAATCCCACTGGCGCAGCACCTCGTACACGCCCACCGCCACCGAATTGGACAGGTTCAGGCAGCGCACGCCCCGGCGCATGGGAAGCCGCACGCAGAAGGGCTGGTTGCGGTGCAACAGCTCCTCCGGCAGGCCGGCGTCCTCCCGGCCGAAGACCAGATAGGCGCCGTCGGGATAGGCCACGTCGGTGTGGCGGCGGGGGCCCTTGCTGGTGAAATAGTAAAAGGGGCCGCTGTTGCGGGCAAAAAAGTCCTCCAGCCCCTCGTAATATGTTATATCAAGCAGGTGCCAGTAGTCAAGCCCGGCGCGCTTGAGGTGCCGGTCGTCCACCTCAAAGCCCAGGGGCTTCACCAGGTGCAGCCGCGCCCCCGTCACCGCGCAGGTGCGGGCGATGTTGCCGGTGTTCTCCGGGATCTGGGGCTCCACCAGCACGATGTTCACCACCGGCATCGCCTCAGCCCTCCCGCAGGGCCAGCCGGCCCAGCAGCGGCTCGAACCACACGCCCAGGGCCGTGGCGGCCTCGGGGTCGGTGGCGGCAATGGCCTCCGCCACAAAGCCGGCGGCGGCGTCGGTGGCGGCGGAGAGGGCGTTGCCCCGCAGCAGCGCCCCGGTGAGCACCGCGGCGAACAGGTCGCCGGTGCCGGGGTAGCTGCGATCCAGCCGCAGCCGGCGCACCACAAAGCTGGAACGCCCCGCGCCGGCGCAGGCCAGGTTGCGCCCGGAGGGGATGCCGGTCACCACCGCCTGCGGGCACAGGGTGGTCAGCCGGCCGGCCAGCTCCAGGGCGGCGGCGTCCTCCAGATCGCCCTCGGGGGTGGGCTGGCCCAGCAGCAGGCAGGCCTCGGTGAGGTTGGGCAGGACCAGGTCCGCCGAGCGGCACAGCGCCTGCATGCCGGGCAGCTTGTCCTCCATGCCGGCGTAAAAGCGGCCGTGATCGGCCATCACCGGGTCCACCACCTTCAGCGCGTTCGGCCACAGGTAAAAGGCCTTGGCAGCCAGGTGCTGATCCTCCTCGCTGGCTAAGTATCCGGTGTAGATGCAGTCAAAGGCCACGCCCAGCGAGCGGTAATGCTCCAGTGCCGCGTCGCCGTAGCCCTGGCACAGCTGCACCGCCGGCTGGCCCAGCCCGCCGGTGTGGGTGGAAAAGATGGCGGTGGGCAGCAGCACGGGCTGGTGGCCCATGGCGGCCAGGACCGGCGCGATCACCGACAGGCTGCACCGGCCCAGCCCGGACAGATCATGGATGCACAAAACGGTTTTGGGTGCTTGGAATCGCAAAAGGGTCACTCCTCCCGGCGCGGGCCGGGCCCGTACCAATCGTGTAGAATCATTGCACTCTATTGTAGCACAAACCGGAGGGCAAAAAAAGACGTATGGAGGAACATTTTGCGGGAAATACTAAGACAGGACCCGGCAACGACCGGGCTACGCAGACAAAGAGGAGGGGCACTGAAATGAACAAACGCACCACCCGCACCACCATGATGGTAGCCGGCGGGCTGGCCGCCGCCACCGCCATGACGGCCGCCGGCATGGCCGCCGCCAAGAACAACCGCAAGGTGAAGAAGATGGCCAAAAAGGTGGGCCACGGGGCCCAGCAGGCTGTGCTGGACCTGGACAAGGCCATCGGCCGCTATTACCGCTGAGGGGGCGTTCGCCCCCCCGGGGCCGCGCGGGCAGCGCGGCCTGTTTTTTTTGCCCCGCCGCACTTGCATTTTGCGCCGCCAGGTGGTATAACGGCAATGAGGAAGACCGCCGGGGCACACGGCCCCGGCGCAAGTGCAAGGAGGTCTCTTGTAAGATGAAACAGAGTTTGGCTTTGGCCCTCGCCGCGGCGATGGCCCTCTCGCTCGCGGGCTGCGGCGGCAATGCGCCCGCTTCCCAGCCGGCCAGCGTGTCCCAGTCCGCTTCCCAGCCGGCGAGCGCGCCCCAGTCCGCTTCCCAGCCGGCCAGCGCTTCCCAGCCGGCGAGCGTGTCCCAGCCGGCCGGCGAGACGGCGCAGGGCAACTATTTTGAACAGAACGGCATCCCCGTGCTGGACGCGCCGTCGGATTGCGAGGTGCGCGCGGTGGCCTACGATATGGAGGACAGCACCATCCAGCGCACGGTGCCGGCCAAGGTCAGCGCCAAAGTGGTGGTGGGCGATGCGGAGAAAGAGGGCTACAAAAAGGTCGCGCTGTATGTGACGGTGACCTGCTCCGACTTTGCCTTCAACGAGGAGGGCGGGCTGGACGAGAACGTGGCCTACAACAGCGGCATTTACGACCTGTACACCGGCCGGGCGCTGCCCAGCCGCAGCACCACCGGTGACGCGGCGTACGATTATTCCGCCACCGTGGAGGTGGACGGCACTTCCTACGACATCTCCTACAGCAAGAACGTTCAGTGGATGGTGCTGCCGTTGGACGGTGGGGAAGTGTACCGACGGTGCAACCAGAACTGGGTGTTTGAGGTGCCCGAGGCCTACGACGGCCTGGTCTACTGCGCCGCCGACAAGCTGAGCTACGACCCTTCCACCTACAGCGAGGAGATCGACGAGAACGAGTATTACGCGATGGATCTTTTGAACGACGAGAGCTGCGCGGCGGACACCACGGTGTTCTTCCGCTTTGGCGACAAGACCCAATGAGCTTTTGGCTGAACGCCCGGGCCGCGCGCAACGCGCGGCCCTTTTTTTATTTGGGAAAAAACTTTACAAAATGTCTGGTGACAGGCCCCGCGCCGGGAGAGTATAATAGAACCAGCGACATAAAACGACGAAAAGGAGCGTGAGGAGGATGGAAGCGACGACCACCCTCATTCTGGAAGGGGGCGCCATGCGGGGGCTGTTCACCTCGGGCGTGCTGGATGTGTTCATGGAGAACGACCTGTATTTTCCCCAGGTGGCAGGGGTCTCGGCCGGGGCGCTCAACGGGGTGAACTATGTGGCGCACCAGCCCGGGCGCAGCCGGGCGGTGAATTTGGACTACGCCAACGACCCCCGGTATATGGGCGCGGGGCATCTGTTGAAGGAGTTCAGCTATTTCAACTTCGACTTTCTGCTGGGTGAGGTGAGCGAGACCCTCAATCCCCTGGATTTCGACACCCTCTATTCCTCGCCTCAGAAGCTGTGGGCGGTGGCCACCGACTGCCGCACCGGCGGCCCGGTGTATTTTGAGAAAAACGAGCAGGGCATCGACTTCATGGACGCGGTGCGGGCCTCCGCCAGCCTGCCCCTGATGGGCCACATGGTGAAGGTGGGGCGGCACGTCTGCCTGGACGGCGGGGTGGCGAACCCGGTGCCCCTGCCGGAGGACCTGCCCTTTGCCACGGGCAAAACGGTGCTGGTGCTCACGAGGCAGGCGGGCTTTCGCAAGGGGGCGCAGCCCTATGTGGTGCGCCGGCTCTACCGCCGGCGGTACGGCGCCCACCCGGAACTGCTGGAGGCGTGCCTGACCGGCCCGGAGCGGTACAATCACCGCATGGATGAGATCGACCGGATGGAGGCGGCGGGGGAACTGTTCGTCATCCGCCCCGAGGAACCGGTGACGGTGAGCCGGGCCGAGCGCAACGTGGAAAAGCTGGACGCCCTCTACCGCCGGGGCCGGGTGGCCGCCGAGAAGGCGCTGCCGGCGCTGCGGCAGTTTCTGGAGCAGGAATGAAAGAAGCGACCCCCGGGGCCATAGCCCCGGGGGTCGCCTGTTTGCGGCGGAGAAGAAAAGACCGTTTTACAGCATCCGCACCCGGATCACCGAGGGGATGGCGGCCAGCTGGTCCGCCAGGGCGGGGTCGACGCCGCCGGTGACGTCCAGCAGGGTGTAGGCCATTTCTTTTTTGCTCTTGTTCACCATGTTCTCAATGTTCAGCTTGCTCTGGGTGATGGCGGCGGTGATGGCGCTGATGAGGCCCGGCTCATTCATGTGGATCACGCACACCCGCTTGCCGGCGGCCCGGGGCTGCACCACCTCGGGCAGGTTCACGCTGTTTTTGATGTTGCCGTTCAGCAGGTAGTCCGCCAGCTGGCTGGCGGCCATCACGGCGCAGTTCTCCTCACTCTCGGGGGTGGAGGCCCCCAGGTGGGGGATGCAGGTGATGCCCGGCACCCCCAGCAGTTCGGCGGAGGGGAAGTCGGTGACGTAGGCGGCCAGCTGGCCCTCGGCCAGCGCCGCCAGCAGGTCGGCGTTGTTCACAAGTTCGCCGCGGGCAAAGTTCAAAAGGCGCATCCCCGGTTTGCAGGCCCGGAACAGCGCCGCGTTGAAGGAACCCTTGGTCTGGGGGTTCACCGGCAGATGCAGGGTGAGGTAGTCGCACTGGGCCGCCAGTTCCGCCAGGGTCACGCTGTGGCGCACCCCGCGGCTGAGGTTCCAGGCCGCCTGTACCGAGATGTAGGGGTCGTAGCCGTAGACCTCCATCCCCAGATGCACCGCCGCGTTGGCCACCTTCACGCCGATGGCGCCCAGGCCCACCACGCCCAGCTTTTTGCCCGCCAGTTCCGGGCCCACAAACTGGCTCTTGCCCTTTTCCACCAGCGCCGGCACCGCGTCCCCCTCGCCGGCAAGGCCCTGCACCCACTCCATCGCGGGCAGCAGGTTGCGGCTGGCAAGCACCAGGCCGCCGATGGTCAGTTCCGCCACGCCGCCGGCGTTGGCGCCGGGGGTGTTGAACACCACCACCCCCGCCGCGCTGCACTTGTCCACCGGGATGTTGTTCACCCCCGCGCCCGCCCGGCCGATGGCCAGCAGGCTGTCGGGCAGGGGCATGTCGTGCATTTTGGCGCTGCGCACCAGAATGCCCTGGGGCGCGTCGGCGTCGTTGTCCACCCGGAACTGGGCGGGCCCCAGCTTGGCCAGGCCCGCGGGTGCGATGTTGTTCAGTGTTTTGATGGTATACATAAGGCCCTTTCTCCTTTTATCAGCCGTACTGCTTTACAAAATCTTCCATGAACTGCACCAGTTTGGCCACGCCCTCGGCGGGCATGGCGTTGTAGATGGAGGCGCGCATGCCGCCCACCAGCCGGTGGCCCTTCAGGTTCACAAAGCCCGCCTCGGCGGCCTTGGCGCAGAAGAGTTTGTCGGTGTCGGGGTCGGGGCTGGTGAAGGTGACGTTCATGATGCTGCGGTCGGGTTTGTTCACCGGGTTTTTGAAGAACTCCTGGCTGTCCAGATAGTCGTACAGCACCTTGGCCTTGGCGTTGTTGCGCTTTTCCATCTCCGCAAGGCCCCCGATCTCCTCCTCGATGTACTTGAGGGTGAGGCCGGTCATGTAGATGCACCAGCAGGGGGGCGTGTTGTACATGCTGTCCGCTTCGATCAGGGTGGTGTAGTTCAGCATGCTGGGCACGTTCTGCGCCGCGTGGCCCAACAGGTCCTCCCGCACGATGGCGATGGCCATGCCCGCCGGGGCCACGTTCTTCTGCACCCCGAAGTAGATCAGGCCGTACTTCGACACGTCGGTGGGGCGGCTCAGGATGCAGCTGCTCATGTCCGACACCAGGGGCACGCCCTCCACCTGGGGCACCTTGGTGAACCGGGTGCCGAAGATGGTGTTGTTCTCGCAGATATGTACATAGCTGGCCCCGGGGGTGTACTGGATGGCGTCCACGTCGGGGATGGCGGTGTAGTTGATGTCCTTGGTGTTGGCCACGATGTTCACCTTGCCGAACTTGGCCGCCTCCTTGGCCGCCCGGTTCGAGAAGTTGCCGGTGACCAGATAGTCCGCCTGGCCGGTGGTCATCAGGTTCAGGGGCACCATGTCGAACTGGGTGGAGGCGCCGCCCTGGATGAAGCCCACCTTGTAATTGTCCGGGATGGACAGCACCCGCCGCAGCCGGGCCTCGGTGTCCTTGATAATGGCGTCGAAGGTACTGCTGCGATGACTCATCTCCATCACGGACTGCCCGCTGGAGCCGTATTCCATCAGCTCTGACTGGGCGGTCTTGAGCACCTGCTCAAACAGCATGGACGGGCCTGCGCTGAAATTGTACACTCTTGCCATTTTCTTTCCCTCCAATGAAAAGTTCCTGTTCACCCGTACAAGGGTTGCAGTAACTTTAGTATAGTACAAAACGAAAGACCACACCAGCGCAAAGATTCACAAAAAACCGGCCGCTTTTCCGTGGTGGGCGCACAGAAAACACAAATGTCCTTGAATGAAGGACAAACTGCCGCCGCGGGCAAGAAAAAACGCCCAAAACGGAGCGATCCGTTTTGGGCGCGAAAAGCGGTGGTTCAGGGGCGTTCGTCGTCGGCCTTGCTGCACCGGGAGGCGCAGTGGGCGCAATCGCCCCCGCAGCCGCCGGAAAAGCCGCCGTTTTTGAAGATGAACACCAGCGCCCCGACGAGGGCCGCCGCCACCGCGGCGAGGATGAGGATGTCTCCAAGACCCATACGAAAAAATCTCCTTTGCAAAAGAAGGTCAGCCCAGGCCCAGGGCCAGGCCGATGCAGCGCACCGCGAAGGCGGTGACCCAGGCGATGGCGCACTGGGTGATCACCACGCCCGCCGCGGCTTTGGCGCTGCCCATCTCCCGGCGCACGGCGGCGATGGCCGCCACGCAGGGGGTGTAGAGCAGGGTGAAGGTGAGGAACACGAAGGCGGTGAAGGGGGTGAACATGCCCGCCAGCGCCGCCGGCAGGGTGGTGAGGCTGGAGCCGGTGAGCACCGCCAGGGTGCTGACCACCGCCTCCTTGGCGGAAAAGCCGGTGATGAGCGCGGTGGACACCCGCCAGTCGCCGAAACCCAGGGGGGCGAACAGGGGGGCCAGCAGGCCGCCCAGGGCCGCCAGCAGGCTGTTGGCGGAATCGGTGACCACGTTGAGCCGGCTGTCAAAGGTCTGCAGGAACCAGATCAGCAGGCTGGCCACAAAGATGACGGTGAAGGCCCGCACCAGGAAGTCCTTGGCCTTCTCCCACATCAGGCGCAAAACGCTCTTGGCGCTGGGCAGCCGGTAGTTGGGCAGCTCCATCACGAAGGGCACCGGCTCGCCCTTGAAGGCCACCGCCTTGAGGATGAGGCCGTAGATGACGCCGATCACCATGCCCATCACATACAGGCCGATCATCACCAGCGCCTGGTAGCGGGTGAAGAAGGCGGCGGTGAACATGGCGTAGATGGGCAGCTTGGCCGAGCAGCTCATGAAGGGGGTGAGCAGGATGGTCATCTTGCGGTCCCGCTCGCTGGAGAGGGTGCGGGTGGCCATGATGGCGGGCACGCTGCAGCCGAAGCCGATGAGCATGGGCACGAAACTGCGCCCCGAAAGGCCGATCTTGCGCAACAGCTTATCCATCACGAAGGCCACCCGGGCCATGTAGCCCGAATCCTCCAGGATGGAGAGGAAGAAGAACAGGGTCACGATGATGGGCAGGAAGGTGAGCACGCTGCCCACGCCGGCGAACACGCCGTCGATCACCAGGCTGTGCACCACCGGGTTGATGCCGTAGGCGGTCAGTCCCGCGTCCACCAGGGCGGTGAGCCTGTCCAGCCCAAGGCTCAGAAGGTCGCTCAGGCCCTGGCCGATCAGCCCGAAGGTGAGCCAGAACACCAGCCCCATGATGGCCAGGAAGATGGGGATGGCCAGCACCCGGTGGGTGAGGACGCTGTCGATCTTCACGCTGCGGGCGTGCTCGCGGCTCTCGCCCCGGCGCACCACCGCCTCGGCGCACACCTGGCCGATGAAGTCGTAGCGCATGTCCGCCAGGGCGGCCTCCCGGTCGGTGTGCATGTCGCTCTCCATCTCGGCGATGGCGTGCTCCATCAGTTCCTTCTCGTTGTCCGACAGGGCCATCCGCTCCAGCATCGGCTCGTCCCCCTCCACCAGCTTGGTGGCGGCGAACCGCACCGGCACCCCGGCGCGCTGGGCGTGATCCTCGATCAGGTGGCAGATGGCGTGGATGCACCGGTGCACCGCGCCGCTGCAGAAGTCCAGCCGCTGGGGCTTCTCCCGGTTCAGCGCCACCTGCATGGCGTGCTCGATCAACTCGTCGATGCCCTCGTTCTTGGCCGCCGAGATGGGGATCACCGGGATGCCCAGCGCCTGCTCCAGATGGTTCACATGCACCGTGTTGCCGTTGGCCCGCATCTCGTCCATCATGTTCAGCGCCAGCACCATGGGGATGCCCAGTTCGATGAGCTGCAAGGTCAGGTAGAGGTTGCGCTCGATGTTGGTGGCGTCCACGATGTTGATGATGCCGTCCGGCTTGTTGTTCACCAGAAAGTCCCGGGTCACGATCTCCTCGCTGGTGTAGGGCGACAGGGAGTAGATGCCCGGCAGGTCCACCACCGTGGCCTGGGGATGCTTGCGGATCTGGCCGTCCTTGCGGTCCACCGTCACGCCGGGGAAGTTGCCCACATGCTGATTGGAGCCGGTGAGCTGGTTGAACAGGGTGGTCTTGCCGCAGTTCTGGTTGCCCGCCAGCGCGAACACCAGCGGGGTGTCCGCCGCCAGGGCCGCCCGCTTTTTCTCGCCGTGGCCCGGGTGGGGGATGGGCGGGATCTCCGTCTTCCGCGCCGGGGCGGCCGCCGCGGGCGCGCCCACCTCGCCGATCTGGATGTTCCTGGCGTCCTCCAGCCGCAGGGTCAGCTCATAGCCCCGCAGCTCCAGTTCGATGGGATCGCCCATGGGGGCCGTTTTGCGCAGGGTCACCCGGGTGCCCGGGGTCAGGCCCATGTTCAGAAAATGACGGCGCAGCGCCCCCTCGCCGCCCACCGCCTCGATGGTGGCCGCTTTGCCCAGCGGCAGCTTGTCCAGCGTCATGCCAAACACCTCATCATTATAAATAAGTAAGAAAAGAATTAGTATCCTCTAACGCGCACAACTATAGCATTCGTTTCTATAAAAGTCAAGGCCACGGCGCCGCCACAGGACCAAAGATGATAAAATATTCATTGATATGAATATTTATTCAGAATAACACGGCGAAACAGCGCCCAAACACGGATATGTTATCCAATGCCGCCAGGCAAAAACAGGCGTTTGGGTCAATCGACACGAGATAGAATCCACTTAAAACAGCAATTTTGTGTAAATTGACAAAAAGCTTGTGGATTCATAAAAATGCATTGACAAAGTATAAATATGCTGTATACTTATCCCAAGGTTCCCACACAGGACGGGGGCCAAATACAATCACACCCCGGACCGGGGTGCACAGAGGAGTGTATTCAGACATGAAAAAACTGATTTCCGTGGCCCTGGCCGGCGTTCTGGCCCTGAGCCTGGCTGCCTGCGGCAGCGCCGCCCCTTCCAGCCAGCCCGCCAGCACCAGCGCCGCCGCTTCCGGAAGCACCGCGGCTTCCGCCAGCACTGGCGCTTCCGCCTCCACCGCGGGCAAGCAGTACATCTTCAGCGTGGACGACCTGACCGGCAAGACCATCGGCGTGCAGCTGGGCACCACCGGCGACATCTACGCCCAGGACATTGAGGGCGCCACCGTGGAGCAGTACAACAAGTTCAACGACGCGGTGCTGGCCCTGAAGCAGGGCAAGGTGGACGCGGTGATCATCGACAACGAGCCCGGCAATGTGTTCGTGGAACAGAACCCCGACATCATCATGCTGGACGAGGACTTCGCCGTGGAGGACTATGCCATCGCGCTGGCCAAGGGCAGTGAGCTGACCGCCAAGTTCAACGAGGCCATCGCCGCCATCAAGGAGAACGGCACCCTGCAGGCCATCCTGGACAAGTACATCAACGACGTGGAGGGCGCCACCGGTTATGTGACCCCCGAGGGCACCGAGTATCCCAACGGCACCCTGACCATGGCCACCAACGCCTACTTCCCCCCCTATGAGTACTACGAGGGCGACGCGATCGTGGGCATCGACGCCGAGTTCGCCAAGGCCATCTGCGACTACCTGGGCTACGAGCTGAAGATCGAGGACATGGAGTTCGACTCCATCATCCCCGCCATCTCCAGCGGCAAGGCTGACTTCGGCGCCGCGGGCATGACCGTCACCGAGGACCGTCTGCAGAACGTGGACTTCACCGACAGCTACTGCACCGGCATCCAGTCGGTCCTGGTGCTGAAATAAGCGCTGGTATTCCCGCGAATTATGGTGTATAATGAACGCACATGATGTGCGGCGGAACAGGGGCCGGCTTGCCAGGCCCCTGTTCTTATGCGGAGAGGAAGAAAGCCATGGGCCTGCTGCAATCTTTTTTTGAAAGCGATTTCTGGCAGAGACATATTTACAACAACTTCATCGCCGAGAACCGCTGGACCTACCTGACCAACGGCCTCAAAAACACCGTCATCATCACCCTGGCGGCGCTGGTCATCGGCATCCTGCTGGGCGCGGTGGTGGCGGTGGTGCGGGTCACCCATGACAAGGCGGGCCGGCCGGGCATCCTGCTGCGGCTGTTCAACGCCGTGTGCCAGTTCTATCTCACCGTCATCCGGGGCACCCCGGTGATGGTGCAGCTGCTGATCATGTACTTTGTGGTCTTCGCCACGGTGGATCCGGGCAAGCTGGCGGTGGCCATCATCGCCTTCGGCGTCAACTCCGGCGCCTATGTGGCCGAGATCTTCCGCAGTGGCATCATGAGCGTTGACCCCGGCCAGATGGAGGCCGGGCGCAGCCTGGGCCTTTCCTACAGCCAGGTGATGCTGCGCGTCATCATGCCCCAGGCCATCAAGAACATCCTGCCCACCCTGAACAACGAGTTCATCGCCCTGGTCAAGGAGACCGCCGTGGTGGGCTACATCGCCCTGGGCGACCTGACCCGCGGCGGCGACCAGATCCGCAGCCAGACCTTTGACGCCTTCCCGCCGCTGCTGGCGGTGGCGGCCATCTATCTGGCCATTGTGATGCTGCTGGAAAAAGGCGGCCGGATCGTGGAAAGGAGGCTGGCGCAGAGTGATCGAGGTTAAAGGCCTTTGCAAGAAGTTCGGCAAGGTGAAGGTGCTGGAAGGACTGGACATCACCATCAACAAAGGCGACAAGATGGTGCTGGTGGGGCCCTCCGGCTGCGGCAAGTCCACCTTCCTGCGCTGCCTCAACCAGCTGGAAGTGCCCGATGGGGGCGAGGTGTGGTTTGACGGCCAGCTGGTGAACAGCCCCAAGACCGACATCAATGCGGTGCGGCGGCGGATGGGCATGGTGTTCCAGCACTTCAACCTGTTCCCCCACCTGACGGTGAAGCAGAACATCACCCTGGCTCCGGTGATGCAGAAACTCAAGACCCAGCCCCAGGCGGACGAACAGGCCATGCAGCTGCTGGAGCGCATCGGCCTGGCCGAGAAGGCGGAGGCTTACCCCAGCACCCTCTCCGGCGGCCAGAAGCAGCGCATCGCCATCGTGCGGGCGCTGGCCATGGACCCGGAGGTGCTGCTCTTCGACGAGCCCACCAGCGCCCTGGACCCCGAGATGGTGGGCGAGGTGTTGCAGCTGATGAAGGAGCTGGCGGCCAGCGGCATGACCATGGTGGTGGTCACGCATGAGATGGGCTTTGCCCGGGAGGTGGCCAACCGGGTGGTGTTCATCAACGAGGGCCGGGTGCAGGAGGACGAACCTCCCCAGGAGTTCTTCACCAACCCCAAGAACCCCCGCCTGAAGGACTTTCTTTCCAAAGTTTTGTGAAAAAAAGACGCGACCTCGGCGCGGGGCGGCAGGAATGCCGCCCCGCGCCTTTGTGTTTTTGCCCGGCGGCGGGCGGCGATTTGCCCGAACGTCCCTTCAAAAAGGGGCTGAAAGTGCAAACACGGCGGCCGACCCACACAAGACAAGGGCGCGGCGGACGTGCTACAATGGAACTGACAAGACCCGCCCCGCGGGCGGGCAAACGGCTGAAAGGAAGGAAGGGCACATGAAGTTTTTGAACGTGGAGATCCCGGTGAAGAACCTGCCTGAACTGGACCAGGGCTTCGTTCCGCTGGGCCTCTTTTTCAAGCATCACCAGCTGGCCGCCACAAAGCCCCTGTGCATCGCGGTGGAGCGCAGCGGCGGGCAGATCGGCACTTGGGAGTGCAAGGTGTGCGGCACCCCGGAGATGGCCGAGGCCGACGCTTACTATGTGGACCGGATGGTCAAGTTCCTGCTCTGGAGCTGGGGCGGCTTCAAGGTGTACATCTGCGGCGACGACGCGCTGGCGGAACAGATCAAGGCGGCCTACACCGCCACCGGCTCCCGCGCCTTTGACAAGGGCTTCATGGAGAGCGTCTATGAGCGCCCCTTCCAGGTGGTCAGCCTGCCCTACGACCAGCGCCCCGCACCCTTCCACAGGAGCGAGAGCGTGGGCCGGCATACGAACGGCGCCCGCATCGGCTTTGACGCTGGCGGCTCCGACCGGAAGGTGAGCGCCGTCATCGACGGGGAAACCATCTACAGCGAAGAGGTGGTCTGGTACCCCAAGGTCAACCCCAATCCGGACTATCACTACCTGGGCATCCTGGCCGCCTGCGCCACCGCCGCCGCCAAGATCCTGGAGAAGGGCCGCAAGGTGGACGGCATCGGCGTCTCCTCCGCCGGCGTCTACATCGACAACAAATGCATGGTGGCCAGCCTGTTTTTGAAGGTGGGCAAGGAGGACTTCGAGAAGAAGGTCAAGAACATCTACACCCGGGTGGCCAGGGACCTCTCTCAGATGCTGGGCTATGACATCCCGGTGGTGGTGGCCAACGACGGCGATGTGTCCGCCCTGGCGGGCGCCATGGGCCTGGGGGAGAACGGCATCATGGGCATCGCCATGGGCACCAGCGAGGCGGTGGGCTATGTGGACGCCGAGGGCAACATCTGCGGCTGGCTGAACGAGCTGGCCTTCGCCCCGGTGGACGGCCAGCCCGACGCCATGGCGGACGAGTGGAGCGGCGACATCGGCTGCGGCGTGAAGTACTTCAGCCAGGACGCCGTGAACAAGCTGGCCCCCCGGGCGGGCATCTACCTGGAGGAGAGCGAGCCTCCCGCCAAGCGCCTCAAGGCGGTGCAGGAGATGATGGCGGAAAACGACGAGCGGGCCCAGGCCGTCTACCGCAGCATCGGCGTGTACCTGGGGCATACCCTGGGCCTGTACGCCCAGTTCTACGACATCCACCGGGTGCAGATGATGGGCCGGGTGATGAGCGGCAAGGGCGGCGACGTCATCCTGGCCGAGGCGGCCCGGGTGATGGACGAGGAGTACCCCGAGGCGGCCTTCCGGCCCGAGGCTCCCGACGAGATGACCCGCCGGGTGGGCCAGAGCGCCGCCGCCGCCAGCCTGCCGGAGGTCAAATAACGGCCTTTTGACAGCGCAGCAAAAACAGGAGCGCCCGGCGGGAAAGCCGGGCGCTCCTTTCCGTATGAAAGGCCACAACAGGGGAGCCCCGGGCCGCGCGGCCCGGGGCTCCCTCTGCGCAAATCAGAATACAAAAAGTAAAAATGTCGATTATTTGTGCTTTCTGTAAAAATCGATGAGGGCCTGGGTGCCCTCGTTCTCCCCGCCGGCGGCGGCGAACTCCTCATATACCTTCAAAACGCTCTCCACCATGGGCAGGCTCTCGCCCCGGGCGGAGGCCTCGTCGCAGATGATCTTCATGTCCTTGATGAAGTGCTTTACAAAGAAGCCGGGGGCGAAGTCGCCCGCCAGGGCCCGGGGGGCCATGTTGGCGATCTGCCAGCTGCCCGCCGCGCCGCCGCCGATGGCCGCCAGCATCTTGTGGGGGTCAAGGCCGGCCTTTTCGGCGTAGTGGATGGCCTCGGTGTAGGCGGCGGTGGCCCCCGCCACGGCGATCTGGTTGGCGGCCTTGGTGTGCTGGCCGAAGCCTGCGGGGCCCATCAGCAGCACGCTCTTGCCCATGGCGTTGAAAAAGGGCAGGGCCTTCTCAAAAGTCTCCTCATCGCCGCCCACCATGATGGAGAGGGTGGCCTCCCGCGCGCCCTTGTCGCCGCCGGAGACCGGGGCGTCCAGCACCGCGATGCCCTTCTCCTTGCCCAGGTCGTAGAGCTTCCGGGCCAGGGTGGGGCTGGAGGTGGTCATGTCCACCACCACCGTGCCGGGCCGGGCGGATTCCAGGATGCCGCCGGGGGTGCAGAACACCTCCTCCACGTCGGCGGGGTAGCCCACCATCACGAACACGAAGTCCGCGTCCGCCACCGCCTCGGCGATGGTGCGGCAGGGGGTGAAACCGAATTCCGGAGCCTTGGCGGCCACCTTTTCGTAGTGGTGGCCGTAGGCTTTCACCGGCCAGCCGGCCTTTACCAGGTGCCCGGCCTGGGCCGCGCCCATCACGCCGGTGCCGATCCACGCAACATTCTGCTGTTCCATCTCACACACTCCTTTTTCATTGGCCGGCGGCTGCCGGCCCGATATCTTCCGTGCCGGGGCTCAGGCCTCGGCGGCCGCGTCGGGCCGGGTGACCACCCGCACCCACCGCCCGCTGCACAGCCGGATGAAGCCCAGCACGCTCTTGACGATATTGTCGCACCGCAAACAGAAGAACACCACCGGCGCGGACCAGTGGAACACAAAGCCGCCCAGAAGCCCCAGGGGGATGGCCAGCACCCAGAGCAGGCCGCTGTCCAGCATCAGGTTGGTGCGCACATCGCCGCCGCCCCGCAGCACCCCCACCACCATCACGGTGCCCACCGCCTGAAAGGGCTGCAGCGCCGCCAGGATGGTCATCAGGGTCAGGGCGGTGGCGTGGGCCAGTTCGCTCACGTTGTACAGGCTCATGATCGGCCGCTGGCCCGCCAGCAGCAGCCCGCTGGCGAAAAGGCTCAGCACCACGCTCACCGCCACCGTGCTGTTGGCGGCCCGGCGGGCGTCCGCGAGACGCCCTTCGCCGATGGTCTTGCCCACCACCACGGCGGTGGCGTTGGCCATGCCGAAGATGAACACGCTCACCAGGTTGTTCACCACGTTCACGATGCTCACCGCGCTGGTGAAGCTGGGGCCCATCCGCCCGATGGTCAGGTTGGTCACCGCCATGCCCAGGGCCCACAGCAGCTCGTTGCTCACCACCGGCACGCTGTTGCGGATGTAGTCGCCGAACAGCCCGCTGCGAAAGCGCAGCAGCCATTTGGGGGTGAAGCGCACCGTGCGCTCCACCCGGTACATGTACACCAGCACCGCCCCGCACTCGAACACCCGGGCCATGACGGTGCCGAAGGCCGCCCCCCGCACCCCCAGCGCCGGCGCGCCCAGCTTGCCGAAGATGAAGCAGTAGTTGAAGAACACGTTCACGAAAAAGCTGGCGGAATAGACGGCGATGCTCACCTTTACCTGCTCCACCGCCCGCAGGCACATGATGTAGCAGTTGGAGAAGCTGTAGAAGATGAAACTCACCGACAGCCACTCCAGATAGGCCGCGCCCTCCCGGATGACGCCGGCGTCGGTGGCGAAGATCTTCAGGATCTGCACCGGGAACAGCCGCCCCAGCGCCGTGAACAGCACCGCCGCCCCCAGGGCGAAGCGCAGGCTCAGGGCAAAGATCTGGCGGATGCGCAGCATATCCCGCTTGCCCCAGTACTGGGCGATGAGCACCGCCGCCCCGCTGGCCAGGCCGAAGCCGGTGACGTTCAGGATGATGAACAGCTGGCCGCCCAGGTTGGCGGCGGCGATGGCGGTGTCACCCAGCTGGCCCAGCATGATGATGTCCATCATGTTCACGCCCAGGTTGATGACGTTCTGCGCCGCGATGGGCAGGGTGATGGCCAGCACCCGCCGGTAGAAGTGCCAGTCGGTGTAAAATCGGCGTTGCAGTGTTTGCGGCATAGATGTCTCCTCACACATGTTGCTGTTTCCCAGTATAGCACGCCCCGCGCCGCTTGAACAGCCCCCGCGCCGGGTATCTTTTTAAAGAAAAAGTTTGCACGATCGGACCGGATGCGATATACTAATGACAGAATCCGCATTTTTCCGTCGCCGGGGGCAAAACGCTGGAAAAGGGAGGCAGGGCATGGCTTACACACCGCTGGAACTGGAGCGTCCGCTGGCCATCGACCGCATCTATTCGGTGCACTATTTCGAGTACGGGCCGGACTATGCCTTTGTGGGCGAGAGCCACGATTTCTGGGAACTGGTCTACGCCGACAAGGGCGAGGTGTACGTCACCGCCGGCGAGGAGGAAAAGCTGCTGAAAAAGGGGCAGATGATCTTCCATCAGCCGGGGGAGTTCCACAATGTGCGGGCCACCGGCACCGGCGCGCCCAACATCGTCATCGTCTCCTTTGCCTGCGACAGCCCCGCCATGGACTTCTTCCGTCACCGGGTGGTGAATGTCAGCGACAACGAGCGGGTGCTGATGGCCCGCATCGTGGAGATGGCCGGCGCGGCCTTTTCCACCCCGCTGGACGACCCCCTCACCCAGCGCCTCACCCGCCGGGAGGGCGCGCCCTTCGGCTGTGAGCAGATCATCGGCATCTCGCTGGAGTATATGCTGCTGTGCCTGGTGCGCCGGGGCGACGAGAAACCCGTCACCCGCCCCACCAGCCTCATCCGCGAGCGCAGCCAGAACGAGTTTCTGGCCCGGGTGCAGCAGTATCTGGAGGCCAACATCCAGCGCCGGCTGACCCTGAGCGACATCTGCCGGGACAATCTGGTGGGCCGCAGCTACCTGCAGAAGGTCTTCCGGGAGAAGACCGGCGGCGGCGCCATGGAGTACTTCGGCAACCTGAAGATCCAGAAGGCCAAGGAGATGATCCGCCAGGGCAGCCACAACTTCACCGAGATCGCGGCCCTGCTGGGGTACAATTCCATCCATTACTTCTCCCGCCACTTTAAAAAGGTCACCGGCATGACCCCCTCGGAGTATGCCAGCAGCGTGAAGGTGCTGGCCCGCCGGGGCCGGGGCGAGGAGTGAGGAGCGCTGCCGCGGGCGGGGCGTGACCCGGGCCGTCGGCGCGCGGCCCCTTTCGCCGGGGCGCGCAAAGGCCGCCCGCCGGGGGCAAGGGAGCGGCCCCGCAAAACCATGTGAGAAAAGGCGGCCCGCCGGGAAATTTCCCGGCGGGCCGCCTTTTATGCGTGCGCTCACGGCGCGGGGCGTTCGGGCGGGACCTTGTCCGTGTCCTCCACCACCACGGTGAAGCTGAAGGGGTTCACTTCGGTCACCTTGCCCAGCGCCCGGGTGGCCAGCAGCCGCGGGGTGCGGTTGACCACGATCTCGGCGGTCTCGGTGGGGCCGGTGCGGCGGTACTGCAAAAGGCCGCCGTCCGCCCGCGTCACCCGTAACTCTCCCTCCCAAAAGGCGTCGCACTCCCTGCGCAGCTTCGCCAGCTGGCGCAGCAGGGGTTTTATGCGGTTCTCGGTGGAGTCCCAGTCGTAGTAGGCCCGGTTGAAGGGGTCCCGATAGCCCTGCATCCCGATCTCATCGCCGTAGTAGACGCAGGGCACCCCCGGCAGGGTGAACAGCAGGGCGTAGGCCAGCCGCACCAGCCGGATGCCGTGGTCGTATTTCGGGCGGGGCAGCCGCCGGCCGCTCTGCCAGTAGCGGTCCCGCCCGGCGGAGGGTTCGTCCTCCAGGGCGGTGAGGATGCGCTCGGTGTCGTGGGTGCCCAGATGGTTCATGGCGGCGTGCAGGGCCGGGGCGGGGTAGTGCTCGCAGATGGCCGTGATCTGCTCGGCGGCGGCCAGGGCGCTGCCCCCCCGCAGAAAGTCCAGGATGGCGGTGCGGAAGGGGTAGTTCATCACCCCGTCCAGCCCTTTGCCCAGCAGGTAGGTGCGGCGCACGCCGTAGGCCACCTTGGTGGTGGCGTCCTCCCACACCTCGCCCAGCAGGTAGCTGTCCGGCCCGTGGGCCTTCACCGCCCTGCGGATGGCCTCGATGAAGTCGTCGGGCAACTCGTCCGCCACGTCCAGCCGAAAGCCGCTGGCCCCCCGGCGCATCCAGGTGTCGATCACGCCCCTCTCGCCGCAGATGAACTGCTGGTAGGCCGGTTCGTCCTCCCGCACCTCGGGCAGGGTGTCAAAGCCCCACCAGCTGCGGTAGCCGCAGGGGTATTTTTTGTCGAAATCGTACCAGCAGCGATAGGGGCTGTTCGGGTCGTGGTAGGCGCCGCCCCGGCCGTAGCGGCCTTCCCGGTTGAAGTAGCGGCTGTCCGACCCGGTGTGGCTGAACACCCCGTCCAGGATGATGCGGATGCCCTGTTCCTTCGCCTCTTTGCACAGCCGGGTGAACTCCTCGTTGGTGCCCAGCAGCGGGTCGGCGTTCAGGTAGTCGGCGGTGTTGTAGCGGTGGTTCGCGTGGGCCTCGAAGATGGGGTTCAGGTAGATCCAGCTGACGCCCAGCCCCGCCAGATAGGGCAGCTTTTGCCGGATGCCCTCAAAGTCGCCGCCGTAGTAGTCCAGGTTCAGCTGGCCGCCCTGCTCGTTGGGCCAGAAGTAGGGCTCGCCCTGCTTGTTGGCCCGGTAGACCCGGTCGGCAAAGGGCATCACCGTGTGGGGATGGCCCTCGAAGAACCGGTCGGGAAAGATCTGGTACAGCATCCCGCCCCGCAGCGCCGCGGGGGTGGCGAAATCCGCCTCGTAGACGGTGAGCTGCCAGCAGGAGCCGCTCTCCCGGGTGAGCAACGCCTCCCCCAGATCGCCCCGGTAGAGTTTGCGGTAGTCGGAATAGAGATCAAAATAGTAAAAGTACAGCCCCGTCTCCTTCAGCGTGAGGGTCAGTTCGAACCGGTCCACCTCCCCCTCCCGGCCCGTCCAGGGCATGCGGTATTCCACCGGCGAGCCGCCGTCTTTGGTGAGCACCAGCCGGGGCTCCACAAAGCCGTAGCTTTCGGGGATGGTGAGGGCAAGGCGCACGGGTTCGCCCGCCCTTGCCGCCCCGCGGGGCGTTTTCCATTGGCTGTCAAGGCTGTTGAACAGATGATCCACGAAACGATCGCTCCTTTGGCAAGAGTATGCGCGGATGCGCTTTCAAAAACGCCCCCGGCCAAACGCCGGGGGCGGAGGATCATTTCACCGGGCCAGCGCCCCAGATGTTGTTCGCGTATTCGGTCACCGCCCGGTCGGCGCTGAACACGCCGCTGCCCGCGATGTTGGCCAGGCTCATCTGGTTCCAGCGGGTGCGGTCGGCGTAGAGTTTCAGCAGGTCGGTGTGGGCGCGGCGGTAGTCGGCGAAGTCGGCCAGCACCATGTAGGTGTCCACGTTGCGCAGGTTGTTCACGATCTCGTGGAAGTCCTCGCCGTTCCAGCCCTTCTCCAGGAAGTTGAGGGCCTCCAGGGCCACCTCGTCCCGGTTGGCGAACATGCTGGGGTGGTAGCCCATGGTCTTGAGGGCCTCCACCTCGTCGGCGTGCATGCCGAAGATGACCTCGTTGTCCATGCCGGCGGCGTTGGCGATCTCCACATTGGCGCCGTCCAGGGTGCCCAGGGTGATGGCGCCGTTGAGCATGAACTTCATGTTGCCGGTGCCGGAGGCCTCGGTGCCCGCCAGGCTGATCTGCTCGCTCACCTCGCTGGCGGGCATCAGCCGCTCGCTGGTGGTGACGTTGTAGTCCTCCAGATACACCACCCGCAGCACGTCCCGCACGGCGGGGTCGGCGTCGATCAGCGCGCCCAGCTTGCAGATCAGGCGGATCATCTGTTTGGCCATGTAGTAGCCGGGGGCCGCCTTGGCGCCGAAGATGTAGGTCTTGGGGGTGACCTCGGCGTTCGGGTTGGCCTTGAGATACAGGTACTGGGCGGCGATGTTCAGCGCGTTCAGATGCTGGCGCTTGTATTCGTGCATCCGCTTGACCTGGCAGTCGAAGATGGAGGAGGGGTCGATCACCTGGCCGGTGACCTTCTTCAGGTGGGCGGCAAACTCCTCCTTGTTGGCCTGCTTGACCTTGTCCAGGGCCTCCAGCACCTTTTTGTCGTTCTTGTAGGCGTTCAGGCGGCTCAGTTTCTGGGCGTCGTGCTTGAACTCGGGGCCGATCACGTCGCACAGCAGTTTGGTCAGCGCCGGGTTGCCCGCCAGCAGCCAGCGGCGGTAGGCGATGCCGTTGGTGACGTTCTTGAAGGCCTGGGGCTTGTAGAGGTAGTAGTCGTGGAAGACGCTCTCCTTGATGATCTCGCTGTGCAGCTTGGACACGCCGTTGATGGAGTGGCACACATAGCAGCAGATGTTGGCCATGCGCACCTGGCCGTCGCCCAGGATGGCCATGTAGTTGATCTTGCCCTCGTCGCCGGGGAAGGCCTTCTCAAAGTCGGCCCGGCAGCGGCGGTCCAGCTCCTGCACGATGCTGTAGATGCGGGGCAGGGTGGTGCGGAAGATGTCGATGTTCCACTTCTCCAGTGCCTCGCTCATCACCGTGTGGTTGGTGTAGGCGAAGGTGCGCCGGCAGATGTCGAAGGCTTTGTCCCAGCCATAGCCGCACTCGTCCAGCAGGATGCGCATCAGCTCGGGGATGGCCAGGGTGGGATGGGTGTCGTTCAGCTGGATGGCCGCCTTCTCGGGCAGGGTGTCCAGGCTGCCGAACTGGGCCAGGTGGTTCTGGCAGATGTCGCCGATGGACGCGGCGGACAGGAAATACTGCTGGCGCAGCCGCAGGATCTTGCCCTCCATGTGGTTGTCGTTGGGGTAGAGGATCTTGCTGATCAGTTCCGCCGAGGCGTTCTGCCGGATGGCGTTGCCGTACTCGCCGGCGTTGAAGCTCTTCATGTCAAAGTCGGGGGCTTTGGCCTGCCACAGCCGCAGCTTCGCCACACCCGGCCCGTCGTAACCCTGCACATACATGTCGCTGGGCACGGCGATGACGCTGTTGTAGTTTTTGTGGGTGACGTGGTGGAAGCTGCCCTGCCAGCTTTCCTCCACCTCGCCGTCAAACTTGACCTCGATGCTCTGGTCGGGGTGGCTCTTCAGCCACACCTGGCCGCCGGGCAGCCAGTTGTCGGCCTTTTCCTGCTGCCAGCCGTCCACGATCTTCTGCTTGAAGATGCCGTACTCGTAGAGGATGGAATAGCCGGTGCCGGCGATGCCGGTGGTGGCCATGCCGTCCAGGTAGCAGGCGGCCAGCCGCCCCAGGCCGCCGTTGCCCAGGCCCGCGTCCGGCTCCTCGTCGTAGATGCTGTCCAGCTTGATGTCGGCGTCCGCCAGCACGGCCTCGGCCACGTCGGCCAGCCCCAGGCTGAACAGGCTGTTCCTCAGGCTGCGGCCCATCAGAAACTCCATGCACAGGTAGTACACCTGCTTGGCGCCGGTGCCGTAGGCCCGGCTGATGAACTTTTTGTGGGCGTCGCTCATCATCTGCCGGGCGATCAGCGCCAGCACCCGGTAGATCTGCTGGTTGCTGGCCACATCCAGCGTGGTGCCGTATTCGCTGGCCAGCGTGTCTTTGAGCAGACGGTCAAATTCCCGTTTTGTATATTTTGCCAAGATCTCTCTCTCCCCTGTCTGTCGTTGGATAAAAGCGCTGCCCGCCAAAGGGGGCGGCACAAGGCGTATTGCGGTCAATACGCCTTTTTATTGTACCAAGTTTTGCCCGCCGTTTCAAGGAAAAATCCGTTTCCGGGAAGGCGATTTCCCGCTTCGGAGGGCAAAAAGGGCCGGAATTTCAAAAATTGGGGTTTCCTGTGCCGGTGGAATATATTATAATAGCGTATGAAAGACAACCGGCGGCCACCGCCGCCCGGCTTTGAATACGGATTGGATTGCGAGGGAAAACCATGCCTGCGAACAAGGTGAAGCTGACGGTGTGCGGGTCCAGCTATGTGATCTCCACCACCGATTCCGAGGAATATGTGCAGTCGCTGGCCGAGCGGCTGGACAAGGACATGAACGAACTGATGAACCAGAGCCCCTCGGCCAGCGTGGCCGCCAGCGCCGTGGTGGTGGCGCTGGGCTATCTGGACGAATTGCAGAAGAACGCCTCCAGCGCCGACAATATGCGCAGCCAGATCAAGGACTATCTGGAGGACGCCGCCAAGGCGAAACTCGCCGCCGAGCAGGCCCGCCGGGAGGTGGAGCGGCTGCAGAAGGAAGTGCAGCGCCTGCGGGAGAGCCGCGCATGACCGGGCAGCCGGACCCCATCCAGGCCGCGGGCCTGGCGAAAAAATACGGCCTTCGCCGTTCGGTGGAGGTGCTGGCCCCGGCGGGGGACGGCGAGGCCCTGCGGGCGGCCGTATTTGCCGGGGCGAACGCGGTGTACCTGGGCCTTCGGCAGTTCAGCGCCCGGCGCGGCGCGGGCAATTTTGACCCTCTGCAGCTGAAAGAGGCGGTGGCCTTTTGCCATGCGCGGGACGTGCGGGTCCACGCGGCGGTGAATACCACCGCCTTTTCCGGCGAACTGCCCCTGCTGGCCGACACGGTGGCCGCCGCGGCCGCCGCCGGGGTGGACGCCCTGATCGTGCAGGACCTGGCCACCGCCGCCCTGGCGCGGCAGATGGCCCCGGGCCTTGCCCTCCACGGCTCCACCCAGCTCACCGTCCACACCCTGTCCGGGGTGCGGCAGCTGGCGGCGATGGGCTTTGAGCGGGCCATCCTGGCCCGGGAGCTGAGCCTTGCCGAGATCGCCGCCATCGCCAAGGCAAGCCCCATCGAGATCGAGGTGTTCGTGCACGGGGCGCTGTGCATGTCGGTGTCCGGCCAGTGCTACATGAGCGCCTTTCTGGGCGGGCGCAGCGGCAACCGGGGCGAGTGTGCCGGGCCCTGCCGCCTGCCCTTCGCGGCGGACGGCTCCGGCGCGGCCCACCTGTCCCTGAAGGACCTGTGCGCCGTGGGCAGCCTGCCCGCCCTGGCCGCGGCCGGGGTAGCCAGCGTCAAGATCGAGGGGCGGCTGCGGGGGCCGGAGTATGTGGCCGCCGCGGTGGACGCCTGCCGCAAAAGCCTGGCGGGCGAGGGGTTCGACCGGCAGCGGCTGCAGGACGTATTCTCTCGCTCCGGCTTCACCAACGGCTACATCGAGGGAAAGATCGACGGCTCCATGTTCGGCGTGCGCACCGCCGCCGACGCGGCCGCCAGCAAGGCGGCCATGCCCGCCATCCGGGAATTGTACCGGCGGGAGGCACAGCGGGTGCCGGTGCGCTTTGTGGTGACTGCGGGGGAAGGGGGCTGCACCCTCGCCGCCCTGGACGCCGCCGGCCGCCGGGCCGGGGCGCCGGTGGCCGGGGCCATGGAGCCCGCCCGGTCGGACCAGCGCCCCGCCATTGAAAAAGCCCTTTCCAAGACCGGCGGCACCCCTTTCTTTGCCGAGACTGTGGAATTTGAGGGCCAGCCGGGCTACCTGCCCGCCGCGGCCTGGAACGACGCCCGCCGCGCGGTGCTGGAGGAGCTGCTGGCGCTGCGCAGCGTGCCCCGGCCGGTGCCCTGCGCGGCCCCCCGGCTGCCCGCGCCCCGGCGGCACGCTGTGGGCACAAAGGCGCTGTGGGCCCGCTTTGAGGGGCCGGAACAGCTGCCCGAGACCCTGCCCGAAAATCTGGCCGGGCTCATCCTGCCCCTGCTGCGCTGGCGGCAGGCGCCGCAGGCCCTGCGGGCAAAGACGGTGCTGGAGGCCCCCCGGGTGATGTTCGGGGGGATGGAGACCGCCGCCGCCAAAGCCCTGGCCGAAGCGAAGGATGCGGGCTTTGCCGGGGTGATGGTCCACAACATCGGCCACCTGCCCCTGGCAGAGGGCTGGAAGCTCTACGGGGGCTTCGGCCTCAACGTGGCCACCCCCTCTCCGCGCTGTGCTGGAAAGACCTGGGCCTGACCGCCCTCACCCTCTCCCCCGAGGCGCCCTTCTCCGAACTGGAGGCCGTGGAACCCGGGGTGCCCACCTGGGCCATCGTCTACGGCCATCTGCCCCTGATGATCACCCGGGCCTGCCCGCTGCAGAACGTCACCGACTGCGCCCACTGCGACAAACACGGCCTGCTCACCGACCGCAAACACCGGCAGTTCCCGGTGCGCTGCGGCGGCGGGGTGCGGCAGATCTACAACCCGGTGCCCCTCTACCTGGGGGACAAGCTGGCGAAGGTCCCGGCGGACGCCGCCCTGGCCTGGTTCACCCTGGAGCGCCCCGAAGAGGCCGCCCGGGTGCTGGCGGCGCTGGAAAAAGGGGCGGGCTGGCCGGAGGAATTCACCCGGGGGCTCTATTTCAAAAACCCCCGCGCCGGGGACTCCCAGTGAAAGGAATATGCGCCATGGAACTGAAATACACCCTGACCCTGCCGGGGGCGAAAGCCCCCTCCTACGCCACCGCCGGCGCGGCGGCGGCGGACCTGTTCGCCGTGCTGGATTCCCCCCTCACCATCCCCCCGCTGGGGCGGGCGCTGGTGCCCACCGGGGTGGCCATCCAGCTGCCGGGGCCGGAGTATGTGGCCCTGGTATGCGCCCGCAGCGGCCTGGCCGTCAAGCGGGGGCTCACCCTCTCCAACGGGGTGGGGGTCATCGACTCCGACTACCGGGGGGCCATCCAGGTGGGGGTGGTGAACCTTTCGAGCGAGCCCTGCACCCTGGAACCCGGCGAGCGGGTGGCCCAGCTGATGGTGCTGCCGGTGGAACGCTGCGCCTTCGCCTTCGCCGAGACGCTGGATCCCACCGAGCGGGGCGAAGGGGGCTTCGGCTCCACCGGCCGCCTGTGACGAACCCTTTACCTGAAAGGACGGTACGCCTGTGAAACGCACACTGCTTCTCTGCTTTTTCATTTTGTCCGGCATCCTGCTGGGGGCCATGATCGCCAGCCTCGCCGCCGGCACGCCCGGCCTGTCCTGGCTGGCCTTCTCCCAGAGCATCGGGTTCCATCCGGTGGTGGACCTGTCCATCATCAAGCTGGACCTGAACTTCACCATGGGCATCAGCGTGGCCCAGATCATCACCCTCAGCCTTGCCATCTTCCTCTACACCCGCACCCATATCTGAACGCGGGCGTGAAATAAACCGAAGGAGCGTTTCGTTATGTCATTGATCCTTGCTTCCACCAGCCCCCGCCGCAAAGAACTGCTCAGCCTCATCACCACCGACTTCCGGGTGGTGGGGAGCGATTTTGACGAGAGCGCCCTCACCGCCGCCGACCCCCGGCAGACCGCCGAGAACCTGGCCTTCGGCAAGTGCATGACGGTGGCCCGGGAGTACCCCGAGGACACGGTGATCGGCTGCGACACGGTGGTGGACTGCGGCGGCAAAGTGTTCGGCAAACCCAGGGACAAGGAGGACGCCCGGCGGATGCTCAAAGCCCTGTCGGGGGCGGACCACTATGTGCACACCGGGGTGTGCGTGTGGCACGAAGGGAAAAGCTACACCTTCACCGCCACCACCCGGGTGCGCTTTTACCCGCTTTCGGACGAGCAGATCGAGGCCTACATCTCCACCGACGAGCCCTATGACAAGGCCGGCGGCTACGGCATCCAGGGGGCGGCGGCCCTCTTTTGCGAGGAGATCGAGGGCTGTTATTACAATATCATGGGGCTGCCGGTCTCCCGTCTTGCACGTTTACTCCAAAATTTTTGAATAAAATGAGAAAGTTGGCCCCTTCGCTTGAGAAACAGGGGGCTTGCGGTTATAATATAAAAGGTAAAATCTGCGTTATCGCATTCTTGAATATACATAGTGTGTGTGAAAGGGAGTAGTTCATCATGTTCAGCAAAGACATCGGCATCGACCTCGGCACCGCCAATACCCTTGTCTACCTGCGGGGCAAGGGCATCATCATGCGCGAGCCCAGCGTGGTGGCCGTTGATACCAAAAACGACGAGGTGCGCAGCGTGGGCCACGAGGCCAAGGCGGTCATCGGCCGCACCCCCGGCAGCATCGTGGCGGTGCGCCCGCTGAAGGACGGCGTCATCGCCGATTTCGACATCACCGCCAACATGCTCAGCCGCTTCATCAAGAAGGTGTGCGGCAACAGCATGTTCTTCCGCCCCCGGGTGGTCATCTGCATCCCCTCCGGCGTCACCGAGGTGGAGCGCCGCGCGGTGAAGGAGGCCAGCCTCAAGGCCGGCGCCAAGCAGGTGCGGGTGATCGAGGAGCCCATGGCCGCGGCCATCGGCGCGGGCCTGCCCATCAGCGAGCCCTCCGGCAGCATGGTGGTGGACATCGGCGGCGGCACCAGCGAGGTGGCCGTCATCAGCCTGGGCGGTATCGTGGCGGCCCGCAGCGTGCGGGTGGGCGGCGATGAGTTCGACCAGAGCATCATCGCCTACATCAAGCGCAAGTACAACCTGCTCATCGGCGAGCGCACCGCCGAGCAGATCAAGATCGAGATCGGCTCCGCCTACGAACTGGACCAGGAGACCAGCATGGAGATCAAGGGCCGCAACCTGGTGGACGGCCTGCCCAAGAACATCACCGTCCACTCGGAAGAGGTGCGGGAGGCCCTGGAAGAGAGCCTGCAGAAGATCACCGACGCCATCAAGGAGACGCTGGAGCGCACCCCGCCGGAGCTGTCGGCGGACATCATCGACCACGGCATCATGCTCACCGGCGGCGGCGCGCTGCTGCGCGGGCTGGATCAGCTGATCCACCGGGAGACCGGCATCGACGTGCATGTGGCCGAGAACCCCCTTGACTGTGTGGCCGTGGGCGCCGGCGCGGTGCTGGACCACCTGGACATCCTCAGCGACGTGCTGGACGACGACTCCAGCCACTTCTGAGCCCCGCCGCCGGGCGGCAGAGCGCGGAAAAAGCCTGTGCGCGGGCGGCGGTTTTCGCCGCCCGCCTTTTGAATTGAGGGGGCATGTTCGCCCCCGCCGCTACGCGAGGAGTTTTGCCCATGCGCGACTTTTTCTACACCAAGAAATTCAAGATCCTGCTGGCCGTGGCGGTGCTGCTGGCGGGCATGATGGCCTGGGCCGGCGCCAACGGCCGGCTGGCCAACGCCCCCCAGGAGATCATGGGCGCGCTGCTCACCCCCTTCCAGAAGGCGGCGCAGCTGCTGGGCGGCGGGGTCAACGGCCTGCTGGACAAATATGTGCGCATCGACCAGATCATCGCCGAGAACGAGGCGCTGCAGCAGGAGAACCAGCAGCTGCGGGATCAGCTGGTGGAATACGACCAGCTGGCGGCGGAGAACAAGGCCTTCCGGGACCTTTTGAACATCCGGGAGGAGAACCCCCAGTTCCAGTACGCCTCGGCCTTTGTCATCAGCCGCGACCCGCTGGATCGGTTTGGCGGCTTCACCATCGACCAGGGCACCCTGAACGGGGTGGAAAAGGGCGACGTGGTGGTGAGCGACAAGGGCTACCTGGTGGGCCGGGTGCTGGAGGCGGACCTGTCCAGCAGCAAGGTGATGACCATCCTGCAGCCGGGCTCCTATGTGGCCTGCCTTGTGAGCCGCACCCGTGACAGCGGCAACCTGAACGGCAACGCCGGCTACGCGGCCGACGGGATGTGCGTGCTGGAGAACCTCCCCCGGGACACCCTGGCCATGGTGGGCGACGAGATCATCACCACCGGGCTCGGGGGCGAGTTCCCCGCCAACATCCGGGTGGGCACCATCCTGGAACTGGTGCCCGAGGAGAGCGGCACCTCCACCATCGCGGTGATCGAGCCCGGGGCGGACGTCAACAAGCTTACCCATGTGTTCATCGTAACCGACGATTCCGCCGCGGAGTAAGGAGGGCGTGCCATGACCTCACGCAGCAAGCGCAACCTGATGCTGGCCGGCAAGTGGGCCGGTTACTTTGTGCTGCTTCTGCTGGCCGCCACCCTGCAGACCACCCCCGGCTTTTTGGTGCTGGGCGAGATCCGCCCGGTGTTCATCCTGCCCCTGTGCCTGGGGGTGGCGGTGTGCGAAGGGGAGTACCCCGGCGCCTTCTTCGGCGCGGTGGGGGGCCTTTTGTGGGATTTCACCGCCGGCCGCCCCGGCGGGCTGCTGGCGCTGGAGCTGCTCTTCGTCTGCTTTGGCGCCGCCATCCTGGTGGAACTCTACCTGCGGCTCAACAGCATGAACTTTGTGCTGGTGAGCGGCATCTGCGCCGTCATCGTCACCGGCGTGGACTTTCTGTTCTTCTATGCCATGCCCGGCTATGCCGGCGCGGCCACACGCTATTTTGAAGTGGTGCTGCCCATCGCGGTGTTCACCGCCGCCCTCTCGCCCGCGAGCCTCTGGGCGGCGCGGCAGGTGAGCCGCCGTTTCACCCTGCCCGAGTGAACACCGGCGGGCCGGGCATTTTACACCGACGCAAAGGAGGGAACGCCCCGTGGATCGAAAAAGTCTTGCCCGCCGTCTGGGTGCGCTGATCGTCGCCACCGCGGCGGTGCTGGGCATCTTTCTGCTGCGATTGGTGCAGTTCCAGCTGGTGCAGGGGGAGGAACTGCTGGAAAAAGCCCAGCAGGTGAGCAACTACCTGTTCAGCATCCCCGCCGCCCGGGGCGAGATCGTGGACGAATACGGCCGGGCCATGGCCTCCAACGTCTCGGGCTACAATCTGGTCATCAACAAGCTGATGCTCACCGGCGATCTGAACGAGACGCTGGTGGAGCTGGTGGAGATCCTGCAGGCCGGCGGCGACGACTGGAACGACACCATGCCGGTGAGCGCGCCGGAAAACGGGCATTACAGCTTTACCGCCGCCGAGGACGACACCCGCGCCCAGAGCCGGCTGTCGGCGCTGAAGGAAAACCTGGTCAAGCAGCAGTACGCTACCGCCGATCAGGTGATGACCGCCGTGGTGGAGCGCTACGACCTGCAGGACTTTGAGCCGGAGTGGCAGCGCATCCTGGGCGGCATCCGCTACCAGATGGAACTGGAGGAATTCAGCGACAACAACAACTTCACCCTGGCCGAGGACGTGAGCAGCCGCACGGTGGCCACCGTGAAGGAGCGGGGCCTCACCAGCGAGGGCGCGGACATCATCGAGACCAGCTATCGCCTGTACGCCGACGGCACCCTGGCGCCTCACCTGCTGGGGTATGTGGGCCCCATCTACGCCGAGGACTGGAAGGTGACCGACGAGGAGGGTAACGTCAGCTACCCGCTGAAGGACAAGGGCTACGCCATGAACGACATCATCGGGCAGGCGGGCCTGGAGCAGGTGGGCGAGGACAAGCTGCGGGGCACCGACGGCCTCAAGCAGGTCACCCGCGACAAGAACGGCGTGATCATCTCCACCGAGGTCATCCAGGACCCGGAGCCGGGCCTGACCATGGTGACCACCATCAACAACGACCTGCAGAAAAAGGTGTACGAGGCGCTGGAAAACCAGATCCTCAACCTGCAGGCCACCGCCAAACAGTACAAAGGGCAGGAGGCCAGCGCCGGCGCGGTGGTGGTGATCGACGTCAAGACCGGCGGCATCCTGGCCTGCGTCAACTATCCCAGCTATGACCTGAACCTGCGCAGCACCAACGCCGCCCAGTACGCCAGCGACCCCAACACCCCCCTGGTGGACCGGGCGCTGCGGGGCCTGTATTCGCCGGGCTCCACCTTCAAGCCGGTGGTGGCGCTGGAGGGGCTGATCACCGGCCTCATCACCCCCACCGACACCCCCATCCGCTGCGGCGGCGCCCAGGCCAGCTACAACTACTATGTCACCAGCGGCGGCCCCCGGTGCGAGGGCATCGGCCACGCGGGGGGCGCCAGCCTGAACCTCTACGACGCCCTGGGTTACAGCTGCAACACCTACTTTTACGACCTGGGCCGCCGGGAGGGAGCCGAGAACTTCAACGCGATGGCCCGTCGGCTGGGCCTTGCCACCGAGACGGGGGTGGAACTTTCGGAGTACACCGGCCGCACCACCGACCCGGACGACGACAACTTCACCCTGGGCCTGGAACTGATGGCCGCCATCGGCCAGGGCAACACCGCCGTGACCCCGGTGCAGCTGGCCACCTACGCCGCCACCATCGCCAACGGCGGCACCCGCTACCGCACCCATTTCATCTCCAGCTACCGCGACTCCAACACCGGCGAGGTGGTGGAGAGCTTTGAGCCGGAGGTGGTGGAGCAGGTGGAGGATACCATCGGCGCCTTCGACGCGGTGGAGGAGGGCATGATCCGGGCGGCAAAGTCCAGTTCCGCCCTGCAGGATTACCCCATGACCATCGCCGTCAAGACCGGCAGCCCCCAGCGGGCGGAATACTACGACCGGGAAAAAGGCCTGACCTATCTGAACAGCGCCGTGATCGCCTACGGCCCGGTGGAGGACCCCCAGATCGCCATCGGCGCCATCATCGAGTACGGCGGCGGCGGCTCCAATCTGCTGCCCGTGGTGCGGGACATCTTCAACGCCTATTTCATCGAGAAGACCGGCGACCTGCAAAGCGCCGAGACCGGCCAGCTGCTGCCCTGAAAAGGGCGGAAACAGGCCGTTTCGCGGCCGGGTTTGTCCTTTCTTCACAAAACATCCCTTGCGCTCGGGGGTAGTTTGTGCTACTATGATAATACGAGCGTGCTGTTCCCGCCTGCCGGGGCGATTTGCAGCCAGTACAAACCATCCGGCGGGGAGGCATGACGGTGAGCGCAAAGATCGTGATGGTGGCCTCCGGCAAGGGGGGCACCGGCAAGAGCACCCTGTCGGTGCTGCTGGGCGCGCGCCTGGCGGCCGCCGGGGAAAAGGTGCTGCTCATCGAGCTGGACTCCGGCCTGCGCAGCGTGGACATCATCTCCGGTGTCTACGGCAAGACGGTGTATGACATCGCCGACGTGCTCAGCGGCCGGTGCGAGGGGGCGAAGGCCGTGGTGGAGAGCCCCATCTATCCGCGCCTGTCGGTGATCTCCGCGCCCTACGAGTGGGGCGGCACGGTGCAGCCCGCGGCCCTGAAGGCCCTGCTGGACAAACTGTCGCCTTTCTTCGACCGGGTGCTGGTGGACACTGCCGCGGGCCTGGGCGCGCCCTTCAAGGCGGCGCTCACCGTGAGCGAGACGGTGCTGCTGGTGCTCACGCCCGACCCCGTCACCCTGCGGGACGGCCACATCGCGGCGGACGAGGCCTTTGCCGCCGGCGCCAAACAGGTGCGGCTGGTGCTCAACCGGGTGGGGCCCGCCAGCTTTGGCGGCGCGGTGCGGGATCTGGACGAGTGCATCGACACGGTGGCCGCCCAGCTGATCGCGGTGGTGCCCGAGAGCAGCCAGCTGCAGGCCTGCGCCGCCAAGGGGCAGCCGCTGCCCGCCGACTGCCTGGCCTTTCGCGCGGTGGACAACCTCGCCCGCCGCCTTCTGGGCCAGCGGGTGCCCCTGGCCGTTTGGGGCTGAGCGGACGCCGTTTTTCGTGCATATCCGTACTACGAATATCGTATTCAAACTGATAAAATTGTTGGGAAACAGAGCAGGGGGTAGGAAATAATGAACATCGCGTTGATCGCCCACGATACCAAAAAGGAACTGATGATCCAGTTCTGCATCGCGTACTGCGGCATTCTCAGCCAGCACACGCTGCTGGCCACCGGCACCACCGGCAAGGTGGTGAGCGAGGCCACCGGCCTGCCCATCCAGTGCTTTCTGGCGGGCGTGCAGGGGGGCGACCAGCAGATCGCGGCCCGCATCGCCTGCAACGAGATCGACCTGCTGCTGTTCTTCCGGGACCCCA
The DNA here is from genome assembly GCF_944382735.1 of Candidatus Allofournierella merdavium. Lineage (NCBI taxonomy): Bacteria > Bacillati > Bacillota > Clostridia > Eubacteriales > Oscillospiraceae > Allofournierella > Candidatus Allofournierella merdavium. Next base: position 110,303 of record NZ_CALWND010000006.1, read on the forward strand.
TCAGCGCCAAACCTCACGAGCCCAACGAGATGAATCTGCTGCGTCTGTGCGACGTGCGCAACATCCCGCTGGCCACCAACATCGCCACCGCCGAGGTGCTGATCCACGGCCTTGAGCGGGGCGATCTGGAATGGCGGAGCATCGTCAATCCCAAACGCTGAACTGAAGATCCGTCGTACGGCGCGCCGCGGAGCGATCTGCGGCGCGCCGTTTTCGCGCCCGCGGCCCGCGCAAAGCGGTCCGCGGTGGCTGTTGCGCCGGCGCACAATATGGTATAATGGTACAAAACCGCCCGCCCGCGCGGGCAAACCAAGGGGGAGAGACCTGTGAAACAACAACTGCTCACCGTGGCCGCCGCCGCGCCCCGGGTGCACATCGCTTCGCCCGAACAAAACGCCCGGGAGATGCTGGCCCTGGCGGTGCAGAATTCCGACGCCGGCATCGTGCTGTTCCCGGAACTGGCCATCACCGGCTATACCTGCGCCGATCTCTTCGGACAGGCCCACCTGCTGAACACCGCCTGCCGCTGGCTGTCCTGGCTGGCGAAGGAGGCGTGGAACGCGGGCTGCAAGGGCCTTCTGGCGGTGGGGGCGCCGGTGGCGGCGGACAACCAGCTGTTCAACTGCCTGGTGCTGCTGCACGGCGGCGCGCCGGTGGCCATCGTTCCCAAAAGCTGCGTGCCCAACTACGCCGAATTTTACGAGAAGCGGTGGTTCGCCCCCGCCTCGGCCCGCCTGTCCGACAGCGTCCTCTGGCCCCTGGAGGGCGGGGAGTGTGTGCCGGTGCCCTTCGGCACCGACCTGCTGGTGACCGACCGCACCGGCGCGGTGGTGGTGGGCGCCGAGATCTGCGAGGACCTGTGGGCTCCCGTGCCCCCCAGCGGCTTTGCCTGCCTGGCGGGAGCGGATATTATCCTGAACCCCTCCGCCAGCAACGAGACGGTGACCAAGAGCGATTACCGCCGTCAGCTGGTGACGGGCCAGTCCGCCCGGTGCGACTGCGTCTACGTCTACGCCGGCGCGGGGCAGACCGAGAGCGCCACCGACCTGGTGTTCAGCGGCCACGGCATGATCTGTGAGAACGGCCGGCTGCTGGCCGAGCAGTTGTATCCCGCCCCCGGCAGCGTGATCCGGGCGGTGGTGGACGTGGAGCGGGTGCGCACCGACCGGCTGCGCCACGGCTCCTATATGGAGAGCGTGCGCCCGGCGCCCTACCGCACCGTGCGCCTTGCCGCCGACCTGGTGGACCCCGCCGCCCAGAGCCGGCTGCTGGCGGCGCGGCCGGTGCAGCGGCTGCCCTTCGTGCCCGACGAGCCGGACAAGCTGGACGGCCGCTGCGCCGAGATCGCCCGCATCCAGGCCACCGGCCTGGCCCGGCGGCTGCAGGCCAGCGGCGCAAAGCGGGCGGTGATCGGCCTGTCCGGCGGGCTGGACAGCACCCTTGCCTTCCTGGTGGCGCTGCAGGCCATGGAGCAGCTGGGCCGCCCCGCCGCCGACGTGCTGGCGGTGAGCATGCCCTGCGTGGGCACCACAAAGCGCACCTTCGGGAACGCCGCGTCGCTGGCGCAACTCACCGGCGCGGAGTACCGGGAGATCCCCATCAAAAACGCCCTGGACGGCCACCTGGCGGACATCGGCCACTCCGCCGACCTCTACGACACCACCTTTGAGAACGCCCAGGCCCGGGAGCGCACCCAGATCCTGATGGACCTGGCCAACCAGGAGGGGGGCATCGTGGTGGGTACGGGCGACCTGTCCGAACTGGCGCTGGGCTGGTGCACCTACAACGGCGACCACATGAGCATGTACGGGGTGAACGCCTCGGTGCCCAAGACCCTGGTGAAGGCCATGGTGGCCTGGCACGCCCGCCGGCTGTGCGACGAAAAAACCCACATCACCCGGGTGCTGCTGGACATCCTGGACACCCCCATCAGCCCGGAACTGCTGCCGGTGGCCGAGGACGGCGCCCTGGTGCAGAAGACCGAGGACACCCTGGGCAAGTACGACCTGCACGACTTCGCCCTCTTTTATATGCTGCGGGGCGGCTACTCCCCCCGGCGCATCCTGGAGATGGCCTGCCTCGCCTACCCCGAGGTGAGCCGGGAGACGGTGCGCCAGACGCTCAAGACCTTCTACCGGCGTTTCTTCACCCAGCAGTTCAAGCGCAGCTGCCTGCCGGACGGGCCCAAGGTGGGCTCGGTGAGCCTCTCGCCCCGGGGCGACTGGCGGATGCCCAGCGACGCGGAGGCCCGGGAGTTTCTGGATCTCGGGGAATGAAAAATTTCCGGAAAATTTGGGCATATTTTTACAGTTTACTATTGCGACCGCCCCTCCGATGTGGTATGCTTTGCGTAGCAACCTGCAAAAGAAAGGGAGAGAATCATGAACAAGAACATCGTGCTTTGTGTGGTGCTGTCCATCGTTACCTGCGGAATCTATGGATTGTACTGGATGTGGACCCTCAACGAGACGGCCCGCACCGTTAATCCTACCGAGTGGCAGATGGACGGCGGCATGGTCATCCTGCTCACCATCGTGACCTGCGGCATCTTCGGTTACTACTGGAACTACAAGATGGGCAAGGCGTTCATGGCCATCGGCGCGTCGGACAACAGCGTGCTGTACCTGGTGCTGTCCATCTTCGGGCTGAGCATCGTGAACTGGTGCATCATGCAGGACGCCATCAATCGCGCCTACCCCGCGCAGCAGTAAGAACGGGCCTTCAAAACGCCGCCCCTTCGGGGGCGGCGTTTTTGCGCCCGGGGGGATGCGGGATGCCGCCCCATCCGCTTTTTGCCGCCCCGGCGGGCCTTTTTCCGCCTTTTTCTTGTATTCGGCGGCAAAAGCAAGTATAATGAACTGGTGTAAAAAAGACTGTTCGCCGGGCTGTTTGCGGCCCGGCGCGGAAGAGAGGAACCAAAAATGGAGACCATGGGCAACCTGCGCCGTACCCGATACTGCGGCGAAGTGCGCCTGGCGGATGCCGGGCAGGAGATGGTGGTGGCCGGTTCGGTGGCCAAATGCCGCGACAAGGGCGGCATCATCTTTGTGGACCTGCGGGATACCACCGGCATTCTGCAGCTGGTGTTCGACGACGGCACCGACCGGGCCGTGTTCGAGAAGGCCGGCGGCCTGAAGAGCGAGTATGTGGTGATCGCAAAGGGCACCCTGCGGGAGCGGGACGCCAAGACCGACAAGATCGCCACCGGCGCGGTGGAGTTGTATGTGAGCGAGCTGCGTGTGCTCAGCGGCGCCGACACCACCCCCTTTGAGGTCCGGGACGAGGTGAAGGTGAAGGACGAACTGCGCCTCAAGTACCGGTATCTGGACCTGCGCCGCCCCTCCATGCACGAGCCGCTGATGGTGCGCAGCAGGATCTGCCAGGTCACCCGCAACTATTTCTGGGACAACCACTTCTGCGAGATCGAGACCCCCATGCTGATGAAGTCCACCCCCGAGGGCGCCCGGGACTATCTGGTCCCCAGCCGGGTGCAGCCGGGCCACTTCTACGCCCTGCCCCAGTCGCCCCAGCTGTACAAGCAGATTTTGATGCTCTCCGGCTTTGACCGCTACTTCCAGATCGCCCGCTGCTTCCGCGACGAGGACCTGCGGGCCGACCGCCAGCCCGAGTTCACCCAGATCGACGTGGAGATGAGCTTCGTGTCCGAGGAGGACGTGATGGCCATCTGCGAGGGGCTCATCCGCCGACTGTGGAAGGAAGTGCTGAGCATCGACCTGCCCGAGCACTTCGAGCGCCTGTGCTGGGACGACGCCATGGCCCGCTTCGGCTCGGACAAGCCGGACACCCGCTTCGGCCTGGAGCTGCAGGACGTGACCGACGCGGTGCGGGGCACGGAATTCGTGCCCTTCAAGAGCGCCATCGAGGCCGGCGGCAGCGTGCGCCTGATCAACTGCAAGGGGCTGGCCGGCCAGCTCACCCGCAAGACCATCGACAAGCTGGTGGAGGTGGCCAAGACCTACGGTGTCAAGGGCCTGGCCTACACCCGCCTCACCGAGGAGGGGGAGACCTCCAGCTTTGAGAAGTTCCTCACCGAGGAGGAGAAGGCCGCCCTGCGCAAGGCAGCCGACGCCGAGTGCGGCGACGTGTTGCTGGTGGTGAGCGACGCCAACTCCACCCGGGCCTGCACCGCCCTCGGGCAGGTGCGCCTGGAGGTGGGCCGCCGCTGCGGCCTCATCGACCCCGCCAAGTTCAACTTCCTGTGGGTGGTGCGCTTCCCGCTGTTCGAGTACAGCGAGGAGGAGGGCCGCTACATGGCCATGCACCATCCCTTCACCATGCCCACCGAGGACTCCATCGACAAGGTGGAGACCGACCAGGGCTCCTGCTACGCCAACGCCTACGACATCGTGCTCAACGGCGTGGAGCTGGGCGGCGGTTCCATCCGCATCAACGACCCCGAACTGCAGGCCCGGATGTTCAAGGCCCTGGGCTTCACCGACGAGAAGGCCCGGGAGAGTTTCGGCTTTTTGATGGACGCCTACCGCTACGGCGCGCCCCCCCACGGCGGCTGGGCCATCGGTCTCGACCGTCTGGTGATGCTGATGCTGGGCCGGGATTCCATCCGGGACGTGATCGCCTTCCCCAAGGTGCAGAACGCCAGCGAGCTGATGAGCGGCGCGCCCGACACCGTGGACGACAAACAGCTGCGGGACCTGTGCATCCAGTGCACCGGCTCCGCCGAATAAACCAAAAAGGGAACGCCCCCGCGGCCACTGGCCGCGGGGGCGTTTTTCTGTCGGACTTTGTTACTGTGCTGGCGCGGCTTACAGGCCGTTGCGGGCGTTGTAGGCGGCAGCCAGGGCGTTGGTGTTCTTGATGAGGATGTGCATCGCCACCCAGGGGCCGATGAAGCAGAGCAGCAGGCCCACCAGATACCACATCAGGACGGTGGTGCCGTTCTCCTGGAAATTCAGGCCGTAGCGGGGGGCGTTGGCGGCCAGGCGGTTGCCCAGCTTGTACTCCCAGTACAGGCCGTAGAGGCCGCAGGTGACCATGCTCAGCAGAATGAAAGCCAGCAGGCCGCCGGTCTTTTCGCCGTCCTCCCGGCACATGGTGTTCACGTCCCGGGCGACGGTGTAGATGAAGTAGTAGGAGTAGATGCCGCAGGTGATGATGGAGAACAGGATGTAAGCCGCCAGGCTGCGGTTGGTCTGGATGCGCACGGCGGGGTAGGCGGCGCCGTTGGTGCCGGCCCCCTGGGCCTGGGCCGCCTGGGCCTGGGCCTGCATCGCCTGGGCCGCCTGGGCCTGCTGGGCCTGGTGCGCGTCATAGGCGCTCTTGGCGGAGGCGGCCGCGGCGCTGGCCTGCTGCTGCACGTCGCCCGCGCCCTTCTTCAGCGCGTCCATCAGGATGGCGAACTTGCCGGCGGGGTCCTCCAGCAGATGCTCAAAAGCGGGGGCCTCTTTCATCAGGTAGAGGATGCCCCACACACCGCCCAGGCACACCGCCAGCCAGAAGACAAGGCCCACCAGGCCCACCAGCAGCGAGGGGATGGCGCCGGCGTACCGGTAGAGCGCCAGATTCACGATGGTGGAGAACAGCACCGACACGACGCGCACCACAAGGGTGCCGGCGGCGCCCGCCGCGAGGCCGAAGACCAGGGCCTCGGTGTTCTCCCTGGTGCGGCGGAAGGCCAGCAGCAGCAAAGCCAGCGCCATGACCACATAGCAGGCCGCCGCAAGGATGTTCAGCAGCGCGTAGGGAAGAGCCACCAGCTGCTGATAGGCCAGCAGCACCCGCAGGTTGCCAAAGAGGGAGGGGATCTGCCCCAGCGCCCGCCAGGCGGTCACAACGGCGCACACCGTGGCAAAGATCTTGAGCAGCATGTCGTAGTTCGCGCCGCCGGAAGCAGGCGCCGCGCCCGCGGGCTGGGCCGGGGTGGGGGGAATGGGCGGCGGGCCGCCGGCGGAGCCGTTCACGGGGCCGTTTGCGGGCTGCGGCGCGGGGCCGGGCACAGGGTCGGGCAGAGGCATGGGCTGCGGCGCGGGCTGGGGCTGCGGCGCGGGCTCGTTCACCGGCGTGGGCACGGTGTCGAAGGTCAGCTCGGGGGCGGGGGGCGCCTCCGGGGCGGGGCCCGGCTCGATCACCAGTTCCGGCGCGGGTTCTGCACCCGTCTGCGCGGGGCCGGGCTGGGGCTCAGCGCCGGCCGGCAGCGCCTCCGCCGGCGTTTCCGGCACCGACTGAGCCGCGCCGCACCAGGTGCAGAAATTGCTGTTTTCGGGGATCTCTTTTCCGCATTGTTTGCAAAACATGGTCATTCCTCACTTTCTGAACGGCAAGAGCCGTAAAATACGATAGAGCAGGCCCTCCTCGGGGGCAAACACCACCACGGGGTCGCGGGGGTCCGCCAGCCGCACGGCGTACACCGCCACAAAGGCGAGGGCCGCCGCCCACAGCAGGGCGGTGAACAGGCGACGGGGCAGCCGCCGCCGGAACAGAAACACCAGCGCGGCGAGCGGCACCACCCAGAACAGCGGGTGATAGGCGAAGGCCGCCGAAAGGTCGCCGGACAGCGCCGCCAGCCAGGCGCGGGTCATGCCGCAGCCGGCGCAGGAGACGCCGGTGACGGCCTTGATGGGGCAGCCGAAGCCCGCGAAGTGCAGCGCCGCGTAGAGCGCCGCCACGGCAGCCAGGGCGGCCCAGTCCTGTTTTTTCATTTGCCGTCCCGCCTTTCCGCCGCGGTCAGTTCTTCAGCGCCTGCATGGGGGCGGGGATGCGCCCGCCCCGGTCGATGAACACCTTGGGGCTGTAAGTGCTGATGGGCAGGATGGGCGCGTAGCCCAAAAGGCCGCCGAAGTCCAGCTCCTCGCCGGCGGAGCGGCCGATGGCGGGGATGACCCGCACGGCGGTGGTCTTGCTGTTCACCATGCCGATGGCCGCCTCGTCGGCGATCAGGGCGCTGATGACCTCGGCGGGGGTGTCGCCGGGGATGACCACCATGTCGATGCCCACGCTGCACACGGCGGTCATGGCCTCCAGCTTCTCCATGCACAGGCTTCCCCGACGCACCGCCTGGATCATGCCCTCGTCCTCGCTCACCGGGATGAAGGCGCCGGACAGGCCGCCCACATGGTTGGAGGCCATCACGCCGCCCTTCTTCACCGCGTCGTTCAAAAGGGCCAGGGCCGCGGTGGTGCCGCACTGGCCGCAGCTCTCCAGGCCCATCTCCTCCAGGATGTTGGCCACGCTGTCGCCGATGGCCGGGGTGGGGGCCAGGCTCAGGTCCACGATGCCGAAGGGCACCCCCAGTTCTTTGGCGGCCAGGTTGCCCACCAGCTGCCCCATCCGGGTGATCTTGAAGGCGGTGCGCTTGATGAGTTCCGCCACCTGGTCCAGCGGGGCGTCCTTGGGCAGCTTTGCCAGCGCCGCCCGCACCGCGCCCGGGCCGGAGACCCCCACATGCACCACGCAGTCCGGCTCGCCCACGCCATGAAACGCCCCCGCCATGAAGGGATTGTCCTCCGGCGCGTTGCAGAACACCACCAGCTTGGCCGCGCCCATGCACTGGTTTTCGGCGGTGGCCTCGGCGGCGGCGCGCACCACCTGGCCCATCTTCTTCACCGCGTCCATGTTCAGGCCGGTCTTGGTGGAACCGATGTTCACGCTGCTGCAGACCAGGTCGGTCTCGGCCAGCGCCCGGGGGATGGCCTCGATCAGCCGTTCGTCCCCGGCGGAAAAGCCTTTGTGCACCAGCGCGCCGAAGCCGCCGATGAAGTTCACCCCCACCGTTTTGGCCGCTCGGTCCAGGGCTTTGGCGTAGTCCACCGGGTCGGCGCCCGGGGCCGAGGCCAGCAGCATGGCGATGGGCGTCACGCTGATGCGCTTGTTGATGATGGGGATGCCGTAGTCGCTGCTGATCTTCTCCACCACCTCCACCAGCCGCGCCGCGCGGGTGGTGATCTTGTGGTAGATCTTTTCGCAGGCGCGCCCCGGGTCGGGGTCGGCGCAGTCCAGCAGGCTGATGCCCATGGTCACCGTGCGCACGTCCAGGTTCTCGCCGGTGATCATGTTGATGGTCTCCATGATGTCGCGGGTGTTGATCATGCTCATTGAAACCGCCCCCCGCTCAAATGTGATGCATCGCGTCGAACACTTCTTCGCGGGTCAGGTGCAGTTCCATCTTCATCTGGTCGGCCACCTCGCCCAGCCGCCGGCGCACCTCGTCCATGGGCTGCTCGCATTTTTCCAGATTGACCAGCATGATCATGCAGAACATCTCCTGCATGATGCTCTGGGTCACGTCCTCGATGTTGATGTTCAGTTCGGCGCAGACCTGGCTCACCCGGGCGACCACGCCCACGGTATCCCGGCCTACCACGGTAATGACAGCTCTCATAACGCTTTCCTCCCTTTCCACCCCCCCGGCACGGAAAACCGCGCCGCACAGGTTAGGCTCATTATACCAGATTTTCCGCTCTTTTTGTTTACTTTGACGTGGTTTTTTTTTATAATTAGTAAAACCCACGCGTCACAATACAAAAAGGAACCGAGGTAGTGTATATGGAACGCTTGCTGCAACTGTTGGAAGAGAACGCCCGGCTGTCGGTGGAGGACCTGGCCGCCATGATGGACGCCACGCCCGAGGCCGTGGCCGCGAAGATGGACGAATACACCAAGAGCGGCGTGATCCGGGGCTACAAGGCCCTGGTGGACTGGGAAAAGCTGAACGCCGACCGGGTCAAGGCCGTCATCGAGTTGCGGGTGCGCCCCAAGAAGAGCCACGGGTTCGACGAGATCGCCTCGGCCATCGCCTGCTACGACGAGGTGGAGAGCGTGCTGCTGATGAGCGGCGCGTATGACCTGCAGCTGATCCTCACCGGCCGCAGCTTCCAGGAGATCGCCCTCTTCGTGGCCAAGCGCCTGGCCCCCATGGACGACGTGCTGTCCACCGCCACCCACTTCGTGCTGCGCACCTATAAAAAGGACGGCGTTCTCTATGTGGACGAGGAAAAGGACGAGAGGGAGTGGGCCACGCTGTGATGAACTACGATAGAGTGATCGCGCCTGCCGCGGCGGCCATGCGCCCCAGCGGCATCCGCAAGTTTTTCGATCTGGCCGCCGAGATGGAGGGCTGCATCAGCCTGGGCGTGGGCGAGCCGGACTTCAAGACCCCCTGGCGCATCCGGGACGCGGGCATCCGCAGCCTGGAGAAGGGCCGCACCAGATACACCGCCAATGCCGGCCTGAAGGAGCTGCGGCTGGAGATCGCCGCCTACATGAAGCGGCGCTTCGGCCTGGACTACACAGACCCCCTGCACGAGATCCTGGTCACGGTGGGCGGCAGCGAGGCCATCGACATGGCCATCCGCAGCCTGGTGGCCCCCGGCGACGAGGTCATCATCCCCGAGCCCTGCTTTGTGTGCTACCAGCCCATCACCACCCTCACCGGCGGCGTGCCGGTGCCGGTGCCCCTGAAGGCGGAGAACGAGTTCCGCCTCACCGCCGAGGAACTGAAGGCCGCCATCACCCCCAAAACCAAGCTGCTGGTGCTGCCCTTCCCCTGCAACCCCACCGGCGCGGTGATGGAAAAGGAGCATCTGGAGGCCATCGCCCAGGCGCTGCGGGGCACCGACATCATGGTGCTGTCGGACGAGATCTACGCCGAACTGAACTACGGCACCGAGCGCCATGTGAGCATCGCCAGCCTGCCGGGCATGGCCGAGCGCACCATCGTGGTGAACGGCTTCTCCAAGGCCTACGCCATGACCGGCTGGCGGCTGGGCTTCGCCTGCGGCCCCGCGCCGGTGATGCAGGTGCTCACCAAGCTGCACCAGAACTGCATCATGTGCGCGCCCACCACCAGCCAGTACGCGGCGGTGGTGGCCCTGCGGGAGTGCGACGACGAGATCGAGCGGATGCGCCGGGAGTACGACGTGCGCCGGCGCCTCTTGGTCAAGCGGTTCAACGACATGGGCCTTGCCTGCTTTGAGCCCAAGGGCGCGTTCTATGTGTTCCCCAGCATCCAGTCCACCGGGCTTTCCAGCGCCGAATTCTGTGAAAAGCTGCTGTACAGCCAGAAGGTAGCGGTGGTGCCCGGCACCGCCTTCGGCGACTCGGGCGAGGGCTTCGTGCGGGTGAGTTACGCCTACTCGGTGAACCACCTCACCGAGGCCCTGGGCCGCATCGAGCGCTTTCTGGAGAAATTGAAGGCCCATGGATGAGCGCGTGTTCTTTGCCGCCGCGCCGGATTACTCCCCGGCCGCGGTGGAGGCGGCGGTGGAACAGCTGCTGGGGCAGCTGCCCGCCGCGGCCCTGCTGGCCCCGGGCAAAAAGGTGCTGTTAAAGCCCAACCTCCTCTCCGGCACCGCCCCGGAAAAGGCGGTCACCACCCACCCGGCGGTGGTGGCGGCGGTCATCCGCGCGGCAAAGCGCCGGGGGGTGGCCGCCTGCGACATCACCGTGGCCGACTCCCCCGGCGGGCCTCACGCCTCCGGCCTTGTGAAGGCGGCCTGGAAGGCCAGCGGCATCGCCGCCGTCTGCGCCTCGGAAGGGGTCAACCTCTACACCGGCACCGCCAGCGGCGAGGCGCCCAAAGCCCAGGGGGCAAAGCGCCGCTTCACCCTGCTGGAGCCGGTGCTGGCCGCGGACGTGATCGTGGACCTGCCCAAACTCAAGACCCACATGATGACCGGCCTCACAGCGGCCACCAAGAATTTGTTCGGCTGCATCCCCGGCCTGCAGAAGGCCGAGTGGCACATGCGCTGCCCCCAAAAGGATGCCTTCGGGGAGATGCTGGTGGACCTGCTGCTCACCGTCAAGCCCGCCTTCGCGGTGCTGGACGCGGTGGTGGCCCACGAGGGCAACGGCCCCAGCGGCGGCAGCCCCCGCCCCCTGGGCTTTCTCGCGGCGGCGCAGGACCCCCTCTCCATGGACCTGGCGATGTGCGCGGTGATCGGCGTGGAGCCGGAGCGGGTGCCCTATCTCGCCGCGGCCCAAAGAAGGGGCCTGTGCCCCGCGGCTTTCGACCCGGCCCTGGCGGCGGGGGAGACGGGCCTTTTCGCGCCCGCGGAAAACTTCTGCCTGCCGGACTCCTGGCGCAGGATGAATTTTTCCGACTCCGCCCCCCGGGCGGTGCGCTGGGCGGTGCCCACGGTGGAAAAGTGGGTGGCCCCCCGCCCCAAGATCGCCCCGGCGCGCTGCATCGGCTGCGGCCGCTGCGCCGAGATCTGCCCCCAGCACACCATCGAGCTGAAGGACAAAAAGGCCCATATCAAGCCCCAAAACTGCATCCGCTGCTTTTGCTGCCACGAGGTCTGCCCGGTGCAGGCCATCGACACGAAGCGGTTTTTCCTCTTCAAAAAACTGTGAGGTGAACGCGCCATGAAACAGGTCACCGTGCTGGCCCCGGCCAAACTCAACCTTACGCTGGACGTCACCGGCCTTTTGCCCGGCGGCTATCACGCGCTGGACATGATCATGCAGGCCATCACCCTCCACGAGCGGGTGAGCCTGCGCAAAAGCCGGGACCTGATCCTGCGGCTGCCGGGCAGCCGGGTGCCCGCCAATGAAAAAAACACCGCCTGGAAGGCGGCGCTGGCCTTCTTCCACTACACCGGCCTCCTGGCGGGGGTGGAGATGGAGGTGCGCAAGGCCACCCCGGTGCGGGCGGGCATGGCGGGCGGCAGCGCCGACGCCGCCGCCGTGCTGGTGGGCCTCAACGCCCTCTACGACGCCCGCCTGTCCATGAGCGAACTGTGCGCCCTGGGGGCCGAACTGGGGGCGGATGTGCCCTTCGCCCTGTTGGGCGGCACCTGCCGGGTGCAGGGCAAGGGGGACCTTTTGCGCCCGCTGCCCCCCTGCCCGGACTGCCGCTTCGTGGTGGTGATGCCCAGCGTGGGGGTGAGCACCCCCGCCGCCTTCGCGGCCTACGGCCGGATGGGCAGCACCGTCCACCCCGACGGCGCGGCCGCCGAGGCCGCGGTGCGCGCCGGCGATCTCTATGCCCTGTGCGGCGCCATGGGCAACGCCCTGGAGGAGTGCAGCGGCGCGGGGGAGACGCCCCGCATCAAGGAACTGCTGCGGCACAGCGGCGCGCTGGCGGCCCTGATGACCGGCAGCGGCGCGGCGGTGTTCGGCGTCTTTGATGACCCGGAGAGAGCGGAGGCGGCCCGGGCCGCCCTGGCAAAGGAGTACCGCCAGGTGTATCTGGCCGCCCCCGACCATGGCGGCGCCCGGCTGGCGCCCGCGCCGAAACACCACGGCTGAATAAACCAACAAAAACACGTCTATACTTTTGGCAGATGTTTCCAAAAGAAAGGACGTGTTTTTTTGTTCGCTCGTTTTTCTTCCCTTCGCCGGCTCACCCTCAGCCGCCGGGCTGTGCTGGAGGTCAGCGCGGGACTGGGCCTTCTCCTCGCCGTGGTACTTACCTGCTGGATGTCCAGCTTCTGCGCCCTGGCGGACGAGGTGCGCCAGAATACCCTGCGGCTGCATGTGCAGGCCAATTCCGACTCCCAGGCCGACCAGGCGATGAAGCTCACCGTGCGGGACGCCATCCTGGCCGAGGCCGCCGACCTGTTCGCCGATGCGTCCAGCGAGGCGGGCGCCCGCAGCATCGCCGAGGCCTCGCTGCCCCGGCTGCAGGCCTGCGCCGAGCGCACGCTGGAGCAGGCGGGCTGCGGGCTGCCGGTGCGGGTGTACCTCACCGAGATGTACTTTGACACAACGTATTACGAGGACTTCACCCTGCCCGCCGGCGTCTACGACGCGCTGCGGGTGGAGATCGGCGCCCACGCGGGCAAAAACTGGTTCTGCGTGGTCTACCCCGGCCTGTGCCTGCCCGCCGCCGGCGCGCCGGCGGTGTATCCCACCGAGGCCCAGCAGGAACTGGTGGAGTCGCCGGGGGTGGAGGTGCGCTTCGCCGCGCTGGAGTGGCTGGAGCATCTCACCGGCAAGGCGGGGGACTGAGACGCGCCGCCCGCACCCTTCCCGCGCCCCGGGCATACACTGGGGGCAAGGAGGGATGAACGTATGACACAGATCGATCAGGCCGGCGCCACCGCGGCGCCGCCCTATTTCGGCACGGTTTTGAAAAACGGCTCGTCCGGGCCGGACTCCGCCCAGGTGCAGACCTGGCTGAACGGGGTGCGCAGCCGCTGGGCCCAGATCCCCGCGGTGACGGTGGACGGCCAGTACGGCAGCGGCACCGCCAGTGCGGTGAAGGCATTTCAGAGCGCCGTCGGCCTCTCCGCCGACGGGATGACCGGCTCCTCCACCTGGAACGCCCTGGGGGCGGCCTACGCCTCCATCCACGGCGCGGGGGAGGTGTACTGCGGCGTCACCGCCCACTCGGGCGACAAGGGCGCGGTGGTCAAGAGCATGCAGCAAAAGCTCATCCGCATCCGGCAGGTGTACACCGCCATCGCTTCCATCAGCGCCGACGGCGCCTTCGGCAGCGCCAGCGCCGGCGCGCTCAAGCAGTTCCAGCGGCAGTTCGCCCTCACCATCGACGGCTCCTTCGGCAAGAACAGCTACGCTGCCCTGGCCAAGGTGTACAGTCAGGTGGTGGCGGGCAACCCGCCGGCGGTGCTGCCCAAGTACCCGGGCCTGCTGCAGCAGGGTTCCACCGGCGACTCGGTGCGCTGCGTGCAGAGCTATCTGTCGGCGCTGGGGGGCATTGTGCCCAAGGTGACCATCGACGGCCAGTATGGCCCCGCCACCACCGGGTCGGTGCGCTCCTTCCAGCGGCTGGCGCGCCTCACCGAGGACGGCAAGGTGGGCCCCGCCACCTGGAGCGCCCTGGTGATGGCCTTCAACGGCACGCTGTGAAGTGAAAAAAGAGAGGGGCCCCGCCGGTGCAAACCGGCGGGGCCCCTTGTGTGCATGCGGGTCAGAGATCGAACCCGTCGAAGGCTTCGCCCCGCGCCTCCCCGCCGCAGTTGCAGAAAGCCTCGTCCTGCCAGCTGCCCAGGGGGGCGCAGCGGAGCGCCTCGTCCAGCGCCGCTTCATATTCCCGGGCGAGGGCCCGCTCTTCGGGGCTGCCCGTCAGCATGGCTTCCTCCAGCAGGGCGGCCAGCGCCGCCGCCTCGCCCTGCTCCGTCAGGCGCCAGGCCAGCGTTTCGGGCCCCGCCTCCCCTTCGCTCAGCCCCCACCGCCCCGCGAGGGCAGCCAGGTTTTGCCGCAGCGTCATTGTACCGCCTCCTTCGGGTCTGTCTCGTAGAGCTGCACGTTGGAGCTGTTCTTGCCGGCGGGGCGCACGCCGGGCAGCTTGCCGCTGCGTACGCAGTGGTAGAAGGTGCGGCCCAGCGAGAGTTTCAGCCCCCGGTCCAGGGTGTCCCAGTCGTCGAACAGGCCCATCACGGTGAAGGGCTGCCCCGCCGGACGGGCCGCCGCCCGCTTTTTCAGCGCTTCAAAGCGCTCCTCGAACACCCGGTCGCACAGCGGGAACTGTTTGACGCACTGGGCCAGCGGCAGCCCGTGCTCTTTGGCCAGCTTTTTTGCCAGCGCGTGCTCCTCGTCGGTGAGGGTCACAGAGACGATCACAGACACAAAAACACCTCCTGCGTCTTGCTCTGATTATTAGTGGAAACCAGACTTTTCCTGATTACACACAAAAATCTGTGAAGCGTCAAGGCCCCGCCGGTTTTTGCCGGCGGGGCCTTTGCGTTTCAAGTTTATTCCTTCGGCCCGAGGCCCAGCGCGTCCATCTCGGTGCGCATCCCCTCGATGCACAGGCCGATCACGTCGGCCAGATCCATGCCCAGCATATCGCACCCCTGCTGGATCACCGCCCGGTCGATCTTGGCGGCGAAGCGCTTGTCCTTGAACTTCTTCTTCACGCTGGACACCTCCAGGTCGGACAGTCCGCCCGGCCGCATCCGGGCGGTGGCCCCCACCAGGCCGGTGAGCTCGTCCACCGTGAACAGGCTCTTTTCCATGTCGGTCAAGGGTTCCACGTCGGTGCAGAACTCCCACCCGTGGGACAGGATGGCCCGGATGGTCTCCTCGTCCACGCCGGCTTCGCGCAGGGGCTCGGCGGTGTGGTGCAGGTGCTCCTCGGGGAACTGCTCGTAGTCGTAGTCGTGCAGGTAGCCCACCGCTTTCCAGTATTCCTCGTCCGCGCCGAAGTGGCGGGCCATGGCGCCCATGGCGGCGCTCACGCCGAGGGCGTGTTCAAACAGGTGGTCTTCGGTGGTGGTGCCCGCCAGCAGCCGGCGGGCGGTGTCCATGGTAAGTCCGGGCATGAATGACGACCTCTTTTCCGTTGGTTTTTCACCATTATAACGCGCAGGGCAAAGAATTGCCAGAGCACGGGGCGGAAAAATTCAGCTCGAAGTGGACAAGCCGCCCGTTTCTGCGTATGATACAAGCATGAGACTTTTTTCGCGGGGAGGCAAGACCCATGCTGCAATTGGTTTTGGGGCCGTCGGGCAGCGGCAAATCGGGGTATCTGCTGGGGCGCATCCGGGAGCGGGCCCTGGCCGGGCAGCGCAGCCTGCTGCTGGTGCCGGAGCAGTTCACCTCCAGCACCGAGGGCCGCATCTACGCCCTTTTGGGGGACGAATACTCCGGCCGGGTGGAGAGTTACAGCTTCACCAGCCTTTCGGAAAAGCTGCTGAACGTCTACGGCGGCGCGGCGGTGCGCACCCTCACCGACGCGGGCCGGGCGGTGCTGGTGCGCCGGGCGCTGGAATCCATGGGCGACGCGGTGCACTATTACAGCCGCCACCGGCGCAGCACCGCCTTCTGCGAAAAGTGCGCCGAGACGCTGGACGAACTGAAGAGCGCCGGCGTGAGCGCCGCCCAGCTGGAGCAGCTGGCGGCGGGGGCCGGGCCCTCGGGGGAAAAGCTGCGGGAGCTGGCGGGGGTCTACGCCGCCTACCAGGCCCTGCTGGAGGGGGCGGCCATGGACCCGGCGGACCGGGTGGCCACCGCCGCCGCGCGCCTTTCGCCGGAATTTTTTGCGGACACCGCCGTGTTCATCGACGAGTTCGACACCTTCAACGCCCCCAAGCGGCAGCTGCTGGAGCGCATTTTGTGCTGCGCGCCGGCGGTGACGGTGGCGCTGTGCGCCGACGGCCTGGAGGACGCCGAGGGGGGGCTGGGCCTCTTCAGCGGGACCAAGAAGATGGCCGGCGCGCTGCGGCAGATGGCCCGCAAGAACGGGGTGGCGGTGGCTTCGCCGGTGCTGCTGACGGAGGATATGCGCCACAAAAACGCCCCGGACCTGGCCCGGCTGGCCGCGCTGCTGGCGGGCAGCACGCCTGAAGCCGGCGGGGCCGACCCGGCACAGCTCACCCTGCTGCGGGCGGAGGACCGCCAGACCGAGGCGAAGCTGGCGGCGGGGGCCGTGGCAAAGCTGGCCCGGGCGGGGGTGCCCTACGGCAGGATGGCGGTCATCTGCCGGGACGCCTCCCAGTACCTCGCCGCCGTGCGCTACGAGTTCCGGCTGGCGGGCATCCCCCTTTTCTTTGACGAGCCGGCCAGCGCCGAGCACGCCGCGCCCCTGCGGCTGGTGAAGGCGCTGCTGAGCCTTTTGCGCCGGGGCGTCTCCACCGAGACGGTGCTGGCCGCGGCCAAGACCGGGCTCACCAGCCTCTCCGAGGCCGAGCTCTGCGCGCTGGAAAACTACGCCTACACCTGGCAGCTGTCCGCCGCCCAGTGGCAGCAGCCCTTCACCCTCTCGCCCGCGGGCTTCGGGGGGGAGATGCGCCCCGAGGACGCCGCCCAGCTGGCGCTGGCGGAGGCCGCCCGGGCAAAACTGGTGCCGGTGTTGGCAAACTTTGCCGCCGCGGGGCGCAAAAAGCCCGCCGCCGCCCTGTGCGAGAGCCTGTACCGCACTATGCTGGCCCTGGGCGCGGAGGAAAAACTCACCGCCGCCGCCGGCCGGCTGAAGGAGGAGGAGGGCATCCCCGCCGCCGAGGAGGCGGTGCGGGTGTGGAACCTGGCCTGCGACCTGCTGGACCAGATGGCCCTGCTGCTGGGGCAGGAGACGCTGCCCGCCGGCGAGTACGGCGAACTGTTCGACCTGCTGGCCCGCACCACCGACCTGGGGCACATCCCCCAGAGCCTGAACGCGGTGATCTTCACCACCGCCGGCCGGATGCGGCTGGACGAGCCGGACTACTGCTTTGTGCTGGGCCTGGCGGAAGGGGAGTTCCCCGCCGCCCCCGGCGACCGGGGCCTGCTCACCCACGCCGAGCGGGACGCCCTCATCCGGCAGGGGGTGGAGATGCCCGACTGCTTTGAAAACCGCATGGTGCGCGAGCAGGTGTGCTTTTACAAGGCCCTCACCGCCGCTGCCAAGGGGGTGTGGATGAGCTGGGCCGCCGGCCCGGCTGGCCTGCCCATGACCAGCGCCCTGGCGGGGGCGCAGGCCTGCCTCGCCCCCGCCGCCCCGGCGCTGGAAACGGCGGACCTCGCCGCCACCCCCGCCGCCGCGCTGGACCTGCTGGGCGCCGGCTGGGACGCCGCCAGCCCCGCCACCGCCGCTCTCTACGAGGCGGTGGAGGGCAGCGAGGCGGGCAAGACGGCCCTGGAGCCGGTGCGCCGGGCTGCGCTGGCCGAGCCCTTCGCCGTGCGGGACACCGCCGCCATGCACCGCCTTCTGGGGGACCGGCTGCGCCTGTCGCCCAGCCGGATGGAGCGGTATTATTCCTGCCCCTTCTCCTATTTCCTCGAGTATGTGCTGGGGGCGCGCCCCCGCAAGCAGGCGGCCCTCACTGCCGACCAGACGGGCACCCTGGTGCACTACATCCTGGAGCAGGCCCTGCAGCGGGCGGGGGAGGGCTTTGTGGACCTCTCGGAAACGGAACTGGCGGATCTCGCCGCCGCCGTGGCCCGGGAGTATGTGGCCGCCAACATGCCCGGCGCCGGGGCCCGGTTTGAATACCTCATCCGCCGGCTGCAGAAAAGCGCCGCGGCCCTGCTGGCCTTCATCCAGGCCGAGCAGCGCCAGGGGGCCTTCCGCCCGGTGGCCTTCGAGCTGGGCATCGGCGACGGGCCGGACCAGGTGCCGCCGGTGGTGCTCACCACAAAGACCGGCGAGACGGTGCGGATGGTGGGCAAGATCGACCGGGTGGACGCCTGCCGCCAAGGGGGCAAGACCTGGCTGCGGGTGGTGGACTACAAGACCGGCAGCAAGGAGTTCCTTTTGGAGGACGTGCGCCGGGGCCTCAACTGTCAGATGCTGGTGTACCTGTTCACGCTGGTGCGAAAGGCCGGCGATAAATTCAAAGACCCCGCCCCGGCGGGGGTGCTCTACCTGATGGCCGACCCGGCCCCCGCCCGCGCCGACCGGGCCACCGCCGCCGAAGGCCTGGACTACAAGGTGGAGGGCGTGGTGGTCGGCGAGCCGGAGGTGCTCGCCGCCATGGACAGCGCCGCCACCGGCCTGTATGTGCCGGTGCGCTTTGACAAGGCGGGCCAGCCCCGCCTGAGCGAGGCCCTCACCTCGGTGGAGGAGCTGGCGAAGCTGGAGAGCGACCTGGACGGCCTGGTGGTGCAGATGGCGGAAGAACTCTACGCCGGCAGGATCGACGCCGCGCCGCTGGCCGAGGGCCGCAAAAAGGAGACCCACTGCCGCTTTTGCGACTACCGCAACGTCTGCCGCCGGCAGGAATGAGAGGGGGAGGAACCATGCAGTTCACCAAAGAACAGCAGGCCGCCATCGACCACGAGGGCTCGGCCCTGCTGGTGAGCGCCGCCGCGGGCAGCGGCAAGACCGCCGTGCTGGTGGAGCGGGCGGTGCGCCTGCTCACCCGGGAAAAGGACCCGGTGCCCGCCGACCGGCTGCTCATCGTCACCTTCACCCGGGCGGCGGCGGCCAGTCTGCGGGCCAAGCTGGCCGCCCGGCTGGCGGACGAGCAGCTGAAGCACCCGGAGCGCACCTTCCTGCGCCGGCAGCGCATGCTGCTGCAGCGGGCCAGCATCGGCACCATCGACTCCTTCTGCCTGCAGCTGGTGCAGACCCACTTCGGCAAACTGGACATCCCGCCGGACTTTACCACCGCCGAGGGGCCCCAGCTGGCCCGGCTGCGGGCCGGGGCGCTGGCCGACGCGCTGGAACACGCCTACGCCGACCCGGACTTCTGCGCCTTTGCCGACCTGTACGGCAAGGGCCGCAGCGACAAACAGGCCGCCCGGGTGCTGGAACAGCTCTACGACTTCCTCTCCAGCATGCCCTTCTCGGAGAGAAGCCTGCAGGCGCTGGCCGACGCCTGGGCCCAGGACCGCCACCTGGATCTCACCGACTGGGGCAAAGCCCTGCGGGCGGAGGGGCTGCGGGGGGCCCGGTGCGCCCTGGGCCTGGCCCGGGAGAACCTGGCCGAGGCCACCCTGGACGGCCAGCTGGACAACTACCTGCCCGCCCTTCAGTGCGACGTGCAGGCCGCGCAGGCGGTGGAGGCCGCCGTGGCCGCCGCCCCCTGGAACGACATTCTGGCCACCTTCCGGCAGCTGCCCTACCAGCCCCTCAAGGCGGTGCGGGGCTACAAGGGCTGCCGCATCGAGCGCATCAAGGCCCGGCGGGAACTGGTGAAAAAGATCCTGGCCCGCCTGCAGGAGACGGTGTTCGTCTGCACCGAGGAGGAGTTCGCCGCCGACCGGGCCGCCGCCGCGCCGCTGGTGGCCGCCCTGGCCCGGGCCGAGGGGGATTTCATCGCCCGCTTCTGGCAGGCCAAGGCAGAGGAAAAGACCCTGGAGTTCAGCGACGTGGAGCACCTTGCCCTGCGCCTTCTGCAAACGCCCGAGGGCGGCCGCACCGAACTGGCCGACCAGCTGTGGCGGGAGTACGCGGCGGTGATGGTGGACGAGTACCAGGACACCAACGCCCTGCAGGACGCCCTCTACGCCGCCCTGGCCGCCCCCGGCGGGGAGGACCTCTTCTTCGTGGGCGATCTGAAACAGAGCATCTACCGCTTCCGCCAGGCGGACCCGGAGGTCTTCCGGGACAAGTTGGCCCGCTACGCCCCCTACGGCCGGCCCGGGCCCCAGAAGGTCTTTCTGGACGCCAACTTCCGCAGCGCGCCGGGGGTGATCGACGGGGTGAACGCCCTCTTCGAGGCGCTGATGAGCGACGAGGTGGGCGGCGTGGACTACGGCCCCGGCGAAAAGCTGGTGCCGGGCCTGGGGGACCTGGCGGCCTACGGCGGCTACGCCGGCGGGTGCGAGGCGCACATCGTGGAGGGGGACGGGGGCACCGCCGCCGAGGCGGCCTTCATCGCCCGGCGCATCCGGGAACTGACCGACGCCGCCTCCTCCTTCACCGTGCGGGACGGCGCGGGCGGCCGGCGCCCCGCCGCCTTTGAGGATTTCTGCATCCTCACCCGCAGCCGCACGAGCTTCGACGTCTACGCCGACGCGCTGGAGGCGGCGGGCATCCCGGTGTATGTGGACCGGGCGGAAAACCTGCTGGACGCGCCGGAGGTGCGGCCGGTGGCGAGCCTTGTGCGGGTGCTGGATAACCCCGCCCAGGACGTGCACCTGGCGGCGGTGATGCTGGGCCTCGGGGGCTTTGAGCCGGACGACCTGGTGCGGCTGCGCACCCTGCGGCCCGCCGGCAGCTTCTACGGCGCGGTGAGCGCCGCCGCCGAGCCGAAGACCGCCGCCTTCATGGCCTGGCTGCGCACCCTGCGCCGGCTGGCCCAGACCCTGCCGGTGGACCGGCTGATGGAGGAGATCTTCCTGCGCACCGGCTGCCTTGCCGCCGCCGGGGCCATGGGGGAGGGCGAGGCCCGCCGGCAGAACCTGCGGCGTTTCGCCGCCTTCGCCGCCGACTGCGGCAAAAACGGCCTGTCCGGCGTGGTGCGGGCCATGGACGCGGCCCTGGCCGAGGGCGGCGTGCCCGGCCCCGAGCAGGGCCAGAGCCGCCCGGGGTGCGTGTCCATCATGACGGTGCACCGCTCCAAGGGGCTGGAGTTCCCGGTGGTCATCGCCGCCGGGCTGGACCGCCCCTTCAACCGGGAGGACCTGATCGCCCCGGTGGTGCTGCACCCCCGGCTGGGGCTGGGGCTCACCCTGCGGGCCGGGTCGGGGGGCGCCTACGCCACCGCCCCCCTGCGGGCGGTGCAGGCCGCCCAGACGGCGGACGCCGTCAGCGAGGAGATGCGGGTGCTCTATGTGGCCGCCACCCGGGCCAGGGACCGGCTGCTGCTCACCATGGCGCTGAAGAACCCGGCAAAGGCCCTGGAGCGGCTGGCGGCCCAGCTCACCCTGGGCGGCCGGCGGCCCGCCTACCTTTTGCAGCACTGCGCCAGCCGGGCCGACTGGGTGCTGCTGGCCCTGCTCACCCACCCGGCGGCCGGGGCGCTGCGGGGGCTGGTGAACGCGCCGGTGCCGGTGCGCCCCCGCCCCCTGGCCGACACCATGACCGTCGCCTTCCAGCAGCCGGAGGAGGCGCAGCCCGCGCCCCCCGCCGCCGCCGGCCTGCCCGCCGCCGCGCCGGACGCGGACCTGGCCGCCGCGCTGGCCGCCCGCCTTGCCTGGCGGGACCCCCGGGCGGCGCTGCAAACGGTGCCCGCCAAGGTCAGCGTCACGGCGCTGGCCCACACCGGCGAGGAACTGGCCCCCGCCCGGCCGGCCTTCATGTACAAAGAGGGCCTCACCGGCGCCGAGCAGGGCAGCGCCCTCCACGCCTTTTTGCAGCACGCGGACCTGGCCGCCGCGGCCCGCGACCCCGAGGGGGAGGGCCGCCGCCAGCTGGAGGCAAAGCTGCTGACGCCCGAACAGCTGGCCTGCCTGCCCTTTGAGCAGCTGCGCCGCTTTTTTGAAAGCGACGCCTTCGCCCGGCTGCAAAGCGCCGGGGCGGTGCTGCGGGAGTACGCCTTCATCACCGCCCTTCCCGCCGAACAGGTCTCGCCCGAAGCCGCGCACAGCGGCGCGCGGGTGCTGGTGCAGGGCGTGGCCGACGTGGTGCTGGAATTTGACGACCACCTGGAGATCCTGGACTACAAGACCGACCGGGGCAAGAGCGCCGAAGAGCTGGCGGCGGCCTACGCCGCCCAGCTGCGGATGTACGCGGCGGCCATCGGGCGGCGGTTTTCAAAGCCGGTGACGAGGCTCACCCTTTACAGCTTCCGGCTGGGGCGGGAGATCGATGTGCCCACCGCCTGATTTTTTCAAAAACCGCTTGACACGGGCCCTTCGGCGTGGTAAGCTATTCGAGTAAAGAAAGCAGCTGACGGTTTGCCGCCGCGCTCACCTTGGGGCCCTCCGGGCCCGGGTCAACACGCTCCGCGCTCCCTTGGGGGCGCTGCGCTTTGTGTGTTCGCGCGGCTGCCGGAAATCGGCGGCCGCGTTCATTTTTCCGGGCAAATGAGATGGGGGTGTATCCAAATCGCTACCAACGGCAAAAAAGAGATCGAGATCAACGAGGCCATTCGTGACAGGGAAGTCCGCCTGATCGGCGCGGACGGCAGCCAGCTGGGCGTCATGTCCGGCCGGGAGGCGCTGCGCCTGGCCCAGGAGCAGGACCTTGACCTGGTGAAGATCGCGCCGCAGGCACAGCCGCCTGTGTGCAAGATCCTGGACTACGGCAAATACCGCTTCGAGCAGCAAAAGCGCGAAAAGGAAGCCAAAAAGAACCAGAAGACCATCGAGATCAAGGAGATCCGGCTGTCCCTGAACATCGACACCAACGACTTCAACACCAAGGTCAACCAGGCCGAGAAGTTTTTGAAGGCCGGCCACAAGATCAAGGTCTCCATCCGGTTCCGCGGCCGCGAGATGGCCCACACCAACCTGGGCCTCGAGGTGGAAAAGCGCTTTGCCGATTCCCTGCCCGACGCGCAGGTCGACAAGGCTCCCAAACTGGAGGGGCGCAGCATGCAGATGTTCATGAGCCCCAAGCCCGGCGCCCAGCAGAAGTAACACAAAATCTTAGGAGGAACGAACAATGCCTAAAATCAAAACCCATTCCGGTGCGAAAAAGCGCTTCAAGCTCACCAAGACCGGCAAAGTGAAACGCGGCCACGCCTACCGCAGCCATCTGCTCAACGGCCACGGCAAGACCACCAAGATCAAGCGCGGCTACCGCAAGAACGCCTACGCCGACAAGACCAACGCGGCCGCTGTCAAGGCCATGCTGCCCTACGCCTGAGGTCTTTAAAAGGCAAGGACTCTGAAATCCGACAAGTGACTGTGTAAAGGAGATAGAACAATGGCTCGTATCAAAGGCGCGATGATGACTCGCAAACGCAGAAAGAAGACCCTCAAGCTGGCCAAGGGTTTTTATGGCAGCAAATCCAAGCATTTCAAGATGGCCAAACAGCAGGTCATGAAGAGCGGCAACTACGCCTTCGTCGGCCGCAAGCTGAAGAAGCGCCAGTTCCGCAACCTGTGGATCACCCGCATCAACAACGCCGTGCGGCCCCTGGGCATGAACTACTCCAGCTTCATGAACGGCCTGAAGAAGGCCGGCGTCGAGCTGAACCGCAAGATGCTCAGCGAGATGGCCATCCACGATCAGGCCGGCTTCGCCGCCCTGGTGGAGACCGCCAAGAAGGCGCTGTAAATAAAAAACGAGCAACGCCCGCGCGCACGCACGGGCGTCGCTTTGTATTGACCGCAAAAGGCCCCGCGCCGGAAAAAGCCTTCGGCGCGGCGGGCCTTGCTTTGAGAGGTGCGATGTGGCCCAGCGCATTACCAGCCGTGAAAACGACAAAATAAAATATGCCTGCAAGCTGGCCCGGTCGGCGGCTTTCCGCGGGGGCGAACACGCCTTCTTCGCGGAGGGCCTAAAGCTCTGCGCCGATCTGGCCGCCGCCTGCCCCTTAAAGGTAATATTTTATACCGAGGCGGCCCTGGAAAAGACCCCCGCCCTGGCCGAAATGGGGCAGGAGAGGTGCCTGGTGGAGGAGCACGTGGCCAAAAAGCTGGCGGAGGGCGCCTCCCACCAGGGGGTGTTCGGCGTCTTTGAGCGCCCCGCCGCCCGCTTCGAGGACCTGCCGGTGCCCGGCCGCCTGCTGGCGCTGGAGCGGGTGCAGGACCCCGGCAACGTGGGGGCGCTGCTGCGCAGCGCCGCCGCCTTCGGCTTCCAGGGGGTGCTGCTCTCGCCCGGCTGCGCCGACCCCTTCGGCCCCAAGGCCCTGCGTGCCTCCATGGGCGCCGCGGCGCGCCTTCCGGTGGTGGCGGTGCCCCATCTGCCCGACGCGCTGGCCGCGCTGCGGCAACGGGGGGTGACGGCGCTGGCCGCCGCCCTCTACAACAGCCGCCCGCTGGACCAGGTGCCCGCCGCATTGCCCGGCGGGGTGTGCCTGGTGATCGGCAGCGAGGGCCAGGGCCTGAGTGAGGCGGCGGTGGCCGCCTGCGACGCGGCGGTGCGCATCCCCATCAGCGACAAGGTGGAGAGCCTCAACGCCGGCGTGGCGGGCAGCGTGCTGCTGTGGCACTTCCGGGGGGCGGGCCGATGACCGACACCTGTTACTGGCTGTGGCTTTCCTATGTGCTGGGGCCCGGCGCGCCCCACTGCCGCCGCCTGCTGGATATCTATGGCGACGCCCGCCAGGTGTTCGACGCGGTGGGCAGAGAGGACCTCTCCGGTCTGCTCACCCCGGCCCAGCGGGGCCGCCTTTCCACCGACCCCGCCGTCTTCGCGCCCATGGAAGCCCGCTGCGTGCGGATGGGCGCCCAGGTGCTCACCCTGGCCGACGCCGATTACCCCGGGCGCCTTAAGGACATCGAAGACGCGCCCCCGGCGCTCTTCGTCACCGGCGAGGTTTCGGCGCTGAATGCCGAACACACCGTGGGCATGATCGGTTCCCGCCGGCCCAGCGCCTACGGGATGGAGGCCGCCGCCGGCATCGGCAGCGAGCTGGCCGGGGCGGGGGTGTGCCTTGTGAGCGGCCTGGCCGACGGGCTGGACAGCGAGGCCCACAAGGCCGCCGTGGCCGCCGGCGCGCCCACCATCGGGGTGCTGGGCACCCCCATCGACCAGACCTACCCCGCCGCCAACCGCCGCCTGCGGGCCCGGATGGAGGAGGTGGGCGCGGTCATCAGCGAGTTCTTCCCGGGCGAGGTGGCCCAGCGCAGCAACTTTTTGCTGCGCAACCGCCTCATCGCGGCCCTCAGCGACGCCCTCTGCGTGGTGGAGGCCCGGGAAAAGAGCGGCACCATGAACACCGTGGGCCATGCCCGGCGCTACGGCCGGCCGGTGTACGCGGTGCCGGGGGGCATCTTCAGCCAGGTGTGCGCCGGCACCAACCGCCTGCTGGCGGAGGGCCAGGCCCGCATGGTCACCGGCGGCGGCACGCTGCTGGCGGCCCTGGGCCTGGCGGCAGGCGGCGCAAAGCCCGCCTCCCCCGAAACAAAGGCCGCGCCCCTCTCGGCGGCGGCGCGGGCCATGCTGCCCCACCTCACCCAGACGCCCCGCCCGCTGGAGGCGCTGTCCGCCGAGGCGAAGCTGGACGCAGGCAGCGCCCTGGCCGCCCTGATGGAGCTGGAAGTGGCGGGCGAGGCCGTGAGCAGCGCCGGCGGGCAGTTCCGCCGCAAATGAAACCGTTAAGGAGTATTCTATGTCGAAACTGGTCATTGTGGAGTCGCCCGCAAAGGCGAAAACCATTGGAAAATATCTGGGCGACGGCTACGAAGTCACCGCCAGCATGGGCCACATCCGCGATCTGCCCGCCAGCCAGCTGGGCATCGACGTGGAGCACGGCTATGCGCCCCAGTACATCAACATCAAGGGCAAGGAAAAGCTCATCAAGGAACTGAAGGCCGCGGCCAAGAAGGCCGACCAGGTCTATCTCGCCACCGACCCGGACCGGGAGGGCGAGGCGATCAGCTGGCATCTGGCCTATCTGTTGGGCCTGCCGGTGGACGCGCCCAACCGGGTCACCTTCGGGGAGATCACCAAGAAGGGCGTGTCCGAGGGCATGGCCCATCCCCGGGCCATCGACATGGACCTGTTCAACGCCCAGCAGGCCCGCCGTGTGCTGGACCGGCTGGTGGGCTACAAACTCAGCCCCTTTCTGTGGCGCAAGGTGCGCCGGGGCCTGTCCGCCGGGCGGGTGCAGAGCGTGGCCGTGCGGCTGATCGTGGACCGGGAGAAGGAGATCGAGGCTTTCCAGCCCCAGGAGTACTGGAACATCGACGCCACCCTCTCTGCCGGGCACAAGAAGTTCACCGCCCGGCTGTACGGCAGCGCTGCCGGCAAAAAGCTGGAGATCCCCACCGGGGAAAAGGCCGACGCGGTGGTGAAGGCGCTGGAGGGCAAGGACTACACGGTGACCAAACTCACCCGTGGCAGCCGCAAAAAGACCCCCGCGCCCCCCTTCATCACCTCCACGCTGCAGCAGGAGGCCAGCCGCCGGCTGGGCTTCACCGCCACCCGCACCATGCGGGCGGCCCAGACGCTGTACGAAGGCGTGGACATCGCCGGCCGGGGCACCCTGGGCCTCATCACCTACATGCGTACCGACAGCCTGCGGGTGTCGGACGAGGCGGTGGCCGGCGCGCGGGAGTACATCGGCGGGCAGTACGGCGAAAAGTACGTCTACACCGGCAAGCGCACCTACAAGAGCCGCAGCGCCACCGCCGCCCAGGACGCCCACGAGGCCATCCGGCCCAGCGTGCCCTCTCTCACCCCCGACGAGGCGGAGAAGAGCATCTCCGGCGACATCGCCAAGCTCTACCGCCTGATCTGGAGCCGGTTCATCGCCAGCCAGATGAGCGACTGCGAGCAGGACACCGTCTCCGCCCAGATCACCGCCGGCGACTACCAGTTCCGGGCGTCGGGCTTTGTGGTCACCTTCGACGGCTTCACCGCCCTCTACGAGGAGGCCACCGACGAGAAGGAGAAGAAGGAGACCGCCCTGCCCCCCCTGGAGGAGGGCCAGACCCTGAAACTCTGCGAGCTGAAGCCCGAGCAGAAGTTCACCCAGCCCCCCGCCCGCTACACCGAGGCGACGCTGATCCGGGCGCTGGAGGAGAACGGCATCGGCCGCCCCTCCACCTACGCGCCCATCATCACCACCATCGTGGACCGGGGCTATGTGGAGCGGGAGCAGAAAAAGCTCAAGCCCACCGTGCTGGGCCGCACCATCAACGAGCTGATGATGACCGAGTTCGCCCCCATCGTGGACGTGGCCTTCTCCGCCGACATGGAGAAAAAGCTGGACCAGGTGGAGAGCGGCAAGGCCGACTGGCACGACATCATCGACGACTTCTACAAGCCCTTCGCGGCGTCCTTGGAAAAGGCCGAGAAGGACATGGAGGGCAAAAAGATCAAGGTGCCCGACGAGGAGACCGACGAGATCTGCGAAAAGTGCGGCCGCAAAATGGTCATCAAGACCGGCCGCTACGGCAAGTTCCTGGCCTGCCCGGGCTTCCCCGAGTGCACCAACACCCGGCGGCTGGTAAAGGATACCGGCGGCCGCTGCCCCAAGTGCGGCGGGCGGATGCTGCTGCGCCGCAGCGCCAAGGGCCGGGTGTACTACGGGTGTGAGAACTACCCCAAGTGCGAGTTCATGACCTGGGATGAGCCGGTGCCCCAGACCTGCGAAAAGTGCGGCGCCACCCTGTTCAAAAAGGGCAGCCGCCTCTACTGCGCGAAAGAGGGCTGCGGGTTCGAGACCCAGGTGACCAAATGAGCGGGGTGCGCGTGCTGGGCGCGGGCCTGGCCGGCTGCGAGGCCGCCCTGTGGCTGGCGGACAAGGGCGTTCCGGTGGAGCTGGTGGAGCAAAAGCCCGCCCGCAAAAGCCCCGCCCACAAAAGCGAAAACTTCGCGGAACTGGTCTGTTCCAACAGTTTGAAGGCCGACCGGCCGGACTCTGCCTCCGGCCTGCTCAAGGCCGAGATGGACCTCTTGGGCAGCCACCTGCTGCCGGTGGCCCGCAGGGTGCGGGTGGCGGCGGGCGGCGCCCTGGCCGTGGACCGGGACGCCTTCAGCGCCGGGGTCACCGCCCTGGTGGAGAGCCAGCCGAACATCACGGTGGTGCGCAAGGAGGCCGTCTGCCTGGACGAGAGCCTGCCCACCCTGGTAGCCACCGGCCCCCTCACCGACGGGCCGCTGGCCGATGCCATCGCCGAAGTCACCGGGGGCGACGAGCTTTCCTTCTACGACGCGGCGGCCCCCATCGTCACCGCCGAGAGCCTTGATATGAGCCGCATCTTCGCCGCCAGCCGCTACGGCCGGGGGGACGCGGACTACCTCAACTGCCCCTTTAATAAAGAGGAGTACGAGGCCTTCCACGCCGCGCTGGTGAGCGCCCAGCGGGCCGAGCTCCACGCGTTCGACGGCGATCTCACCGTCTACGAGGGATGCATGCCCATCGAGGTGATGGCGTCCCGCGGGGCGGACACCATGCGCTTCGGGCCGCTGCGCCCGGTGGGCCTGGTGGACCCCGCCACCGGCCACCGCCCCTGGGCCAACGTCCAGCTGCGGCGGGAGAACGAGGCGGGCACCCTCTACAACATCGTGGGCTTTCAGACCAACCTCAAGTTCGGCGAGCAAAGAAGGGTGTTCTCCATGATCCCCGGCCTCGCCAATGCGGAGTTTGCCCGCTACGGGGTGATGCACCGCAACACCTTTTTGAACAGCCCCCGGCTGCTCACCGCGGCCCTGCGCCTCAAAGGCCACGAGAACCTGTGGTTCGCCGGCCAGATCACCGGCTTCGAGGGCTACATGGAGTCCGCCGCCTGCGGCCTGCTGGCCGCCCGCAGCCTCTGGGCCGCTCTGAACGGGCGGGAGTACGCCATGCCCCCGGCAAACACCATGCTGGGCCAGCTGACCCGCTACATCACCACCGAAAACAAAAACTTTCAGCCCATGGGCGCCAACATGGGCCTGCTGCCGCCGCTGGAAGAACACATCCGGGATAAGCGCGCCCGCTACGCCGCCCTCTCGGAGAGGGCGCAGGAGGCCATGGCCCGCTGGGCGAAGGAGACGGAATAACGTACCATTGAACAAAGAAAGGGTGCAACTGCCATGAAGATCATTCTGGACGCCATGGGCGGCGACAACGCCCCCGCCGCGATCTTAAAGGGCGCCGCCGCGGCCACCGCCGACTGGCCCGACGTGGAGATCCTGGCCGTGGGCGACGCGGAGAAGATCGCCGCCTGCGTGAAGGAAAACGGCATCGAGATGAAGAACATCGAGATCGTGAACGCCACCGAGACCATCGAGATGTGCGACGAGCCGGCCAAGGCCGTGCGCGCGAAGAAGGATTCCAGCATGGTGGTGGGCCTGCGGATGCTGGCGGAGGGAAAGGGCGACGCCTTTGTGTCCGCCGGTTCCACCGGCGCGCTGCATGTGGGCGCCAGCCTCATCGTGCGCACGGTGAAGGGGGTCAAGCGCCCGGCGCTGGCCACCGTCATCCCCGGCAAAACGCCCTTTCTGCTGTTGGACTGCGGCGCGAATGTGGAATGCCGCGCCGCCATGCTGGAGGCCTTCGGCGTGATGGGCAGCGTCTACATGCAAAAGGTCATGGGCCTGGAAAAGCCCCGGGTGGCGCTGGTGAACAACGGCGCCGAGGAATCCAAGGGCACCCCCACCTATGTGGAGGCCCACCAGCTGCTGAAGAACAACAAGGCCATTCATTTTGTGGGCAACATCGAGCCCCGGGACATCCCCGCCGGCAACGCGGACGTGGTGGTGGCCGACGGCTTCACCGGCAACGTGGTCTTAAAACTCACCGAGGGCCTGGCCAAATTCTTCAGCGCGAAGCTGAAGGCCATGTTCAAGAAAAACGCGGGCACCATGCTGGGCTACCTGCTGCTCAAGGGCGGCGTGGCCGAGTTCAAAAAGAGCATGGACGCCGACGAATACGGCGGCGCGCCCCTCTTGGGCACCCGCCGCCCGGTCATCAAGGCCCACGGCTCCTCCAATGCCCGGGCCATCCGCAACGCCATCCGCCAGGCAAAACTCTGCGTGGAGAGCGACCTGTGCGGCGTGATGGCCGAAAGCCTTGCTGCCGTGGCCGAACAGGAAACAGCCCACTGACCTTTTACGGGAGGCATTGCAGATGCATCAACTGGAGACCGTCATCGGTCACACCTTCAAGGACCCGTCCCTCTTGGAGACCGCCCTCACCCACACCAGCTACGCCAACGAGGCCAAGGGCCATGTGAAGCACAACGAGCGGCTGGAATTCTTGGGCGACAGCGTGCTCTCCATCGTGGTGGCGGACTACCTCTTCCACCACTGGAAAGACCGGCCGGAGGGCGAGCTCACCAAAGCCCGGGCCAGCCTGGTGTGCGAGAGCGCCCTGTTCCAATTCGCCCAGGAGATCGACCTGGGGCGCTATCTGCGCCTGGGCCGGGGCGAGGAGATGGGCGGCGGGCGCACAAGGCCCAGCGTGGTGTCCGACGCCTTCGAGGCCCTCATCGCCGCCTTGTATCTGGACGGCGGCATGGAGACGGCCCGGGCCTTCATCCTGCCCTTCATCACCGAAGGCAAGACCGCCGAAGCCGACTACAAGACCCAGCTGCAGGAGGTCATCCAGCAGAACCCCGAGGAGCGGCTGCGCTACGAGCTGGAGGGGGAGAGCGGCCCCGACCACGACAAACACTTCAAAATGGCGGTGTACCTCAATTCCAACCTGATCGGCCAGGGCGAGGGCCACAGCAAAAAGGCTGCCGAACAGGCCGCCGCCCGGCAGGCCCTCAAACTGATGGGTCTGGTGAAATAACGCTTTGGGAGCAACGCAATGGTACTGAAAGAACTGGAGATACAGGGATTCAAAAGCTTCCCCGACCGCACCCGCGTCAAATTCGACAAGGGCATCACCGCCGTGGTGGGGCCCAACGGGTCGGGCAAGAGCAACATCTCCGACGCCATCCGCTGGGTGCTGGGCGAGACCAGTTCCAAGCAGCTGCGGGGCGCGGGCAAGATGGAGGACGTCATCTTCGGCGGCACCCAGCTGCGCAGCGCCATGGGCTACGCCATGGTCAACCTCACGCTGGACAACGCCGACCGCCGGCTGGAGGTGGACGCCGACGAGGTGGTCATCGGGCGCAAATACTACCGCTCGGGCGAGAGCGAATATTCCATCAACGGCCAGAACGTGCGCTTAAAGGACGTGTACGAACTGTTTCTGGACACGGGTCTTGGCCGGGACGGCTACTCCATCATCGGCCAGGGCCGCATCGCCGAGATCGTGGGCGCCAAGAGCGCCGAGCGCCGGGAGATCTTTGAGGAGGCCAGCGGCATCGCCAAATACCGCTACCGCAAAAACGAGGCCGAGCGCCGCCTGGCCGGCGCGGAGGACAACCTCACCCGCCTGCGGGACATCCTGGGCGAACTGGAGAGCCGGGTGGGCCCCCTGGAACGGGAGAGCAAAAAGGCTGTCCAGTTTTTAGAGCTGAGCGAAAAGCGCAAGGAGCTGGAGGTCACCCTCTGGGTGGACGGGGTGCGCCGCGCCAAGGACACGGTGCGCGCCCAGCAGCGCCAGTACGAGACCGCCCAGGCGGACTACGACTCCCTCACCGCCGAGATCGAGGCCATCGACGCCGAGACCGAGCAGCTGCAGGGGGAGATGCAGCGGCTGATGGTGGAGGTGGAGCGGTGCAACGCCGCCATCCGCTCCATCACCGAGGAGCAGGCGGGCAGCGACAGCCGCCTGGCCGTGCTGCAAAACGACATCGACCACAACAACGCCAGCATCGCCTCCTTCCAAGAGGAGATCGAGGCCGCCGGCGCGGGGCGGGAGGGCATCGCCGCCGAGATCACCGCCCACCGGCAGGCCATGGAAGAACTGGAACGCAGAATGGCCGAACTGGAGGCCGAGGCCGCCCGCCGCGAGGAGCAGCTGCAGGCCATCCAGGCGGAGAACGCCGCCACCGGCGAGCGCCGGGGCGCGGTGACCGGCCTGCTGGCCCAGCTCACCGCCCGCCAGACCGACGCCAAGGTGCGGGCGGCCGGCGCCGCCAGCAGCGCGGCGGCCGCCGCCGAACGGCTGGAGGCCATCGCCGCCGAGCGGCAGAAAAACGACGAGGCGCTGCAAAACCTCAAGACCGAGCAGGCGGACACCGCGGCCTACCGGGCCACGGTGAACGACACCCTGGCCCGGCTGGAAAACGTGCAAAGCGGCCTCAAAATGAAGCTGGCCAGCCGCCAAAAGCAGCTGGACGAGGCGGACGCCGCCGAACAGCAGATCACCCGCCAGCGGGAGGCCGCGGTGCAGCGGCTGCAGGTGCTGGGGGATCTGGAACGCAGCATGGACGGCTACCAGCAGAGCGTCAAAACGGTGATGCGCGCGGCGCAAAACCGCCGCCTGCGGGGCATTTTGGGCACGGTGAGCGGCATCCTCACGGTGCAGCACGGCTACGAACTGGCCATCGAAACGGCCCTGGGCTACGCGCTGCAGAACATCGTGGTGGACGGGGAAAGCGCCGCCAAGGCCGCCATCGCCTTTTTGCGGGACGAGAAGGCCGGCCGCGCCACCTTCCTGCCCCTGGACACCGTCAAGGGCACCCGGCTGGACGCTTCCCGCCTTTCCGGCAGCGCCCGGGTGGCAGCGGACCTGGTGCAGTGCGATCAAAAATACGACCAGATCGTAGCCAATCTTTTGGGCCGCATCATCGTGGTGGACGAGATCAACGAGGCCTCCCGGGTGGCCCGCAGCCTGGACTGGCGCAACCGGGTGGTCACGGTGGACGGCCAGGTCATCAACGCCGGCGGCTCCTTCACCGGCGGTTCCACCAGCCGGTCGGCGGGGTTGTTCAGCCGCCGTCAGGAGATGGAGGAACTGAAAAAGAAGGTGGCGCAGCTGGAACAAAAGCAGGACGCCGCCGCCGAGGCCACCGACAAGTGGAAGGCGGAGGTGGACGCGCTGAACGCCCAGCTCACCGCCGCCGCCAGCGAGGGGATCACCGCCGGGGGCGACAAGATCCGCGCCGAGGCCGAAGCCCGCCGCATCGAGGCGGCCCTCAGCCAGACGCAGGCCGCCGCCGAACTCTCCGCCGCCGAGGCGGACAGCCTCGCCGCCCAGAAGGCGCGGGACGAGGCGGAGGCCCGGGCAGCTGCCGCCGAGCAGGAAAAGCTGGCCGGCGAGATCGCGGCCCTGGAAAAGGAACTGGCCGAACTGGCGGGCAGCGACGACAGCTTCCTGGCCACCCGGGCCCGCCTGTCGGACGAACTGTCCGCCGTGCGGATGCAGCGGCTGGAGGCCGGCAAGGACAAGGACCTCCACGCCGCCGCCATCGATACCCTCACCAGCCGCTCGGGCGAGAGCGAGGAGCGCCGCCTGGCCCTGGAGGCCAACATCGCCCGCCTCCAGGCCCTGAACCACGAGAACGCCGAAAAGATGGCCGCGGTGCGCCTGCAAAAGGAGGAGGCCGCCGGCCGCATCGAGGAGCAGGAGGCGAAGATCGCCGCCGCCAGCGCCCGCCGCATGGAAAAGGAGGGCGAGGCGAACCAAAAGGCACTGAAGGTGCGCGCCATCACCGACCAGCGGGAGAAGATGAGTCAGGAGATGGCCCGCCTGGCCGAGCGCAAGGCCGCCGCCGAGGTGGAGTATGACCAGACCATCTCGAAACTCTGGGAGGAGTACCAGCTCACCCTCACCGACGCCCAGAGCCTGTGCGTGGAGTTCGACAACGCGGCCGACCTGCGCCGCCAGGTGGGCGAGGTGCGGGGCAAAATACGGGCCTTGGGCAACGTGAACGTGGCCGCCATCGAGGAGTACAAAGAGGTGAGCGGCCGCTACGAGACCCTGCGGGATCAGGTGCGGGACGTGGAGAAGAGCAAGGCCGAGCTCACGCGGATGATCGGCGAGCTCTCCAGCGAGATGAAGACCATCTTCTCCGAGAGTTTTGAGCGCATCAACGGCCACTTCGGGCGCATCTTCAACGCCCTGTTCGGGGGCGGCTCCGCCAGCCTCTCGCTGGCCGACCCGGAAAACGTGCTGGAGAGCGGCATCGACATCCAGGTGGCCCCCCCGGGCAAGGTCATCAAGAATCTGTCCGCCCTGTCGGGCGGCGAGCAGGCGCTGGTGGCCATCAGCATCTACTTTGCCATCCTGGCGGTGAACCCCGCCCCCTTCTGCATCCTGGACGAGATCGAGGCCGCGCTGGACGACGTAAACGTGGTGCGCTACGCCCAGTACCTGCGCCGCATCTGCGACGCCACCCAGTTCATCGTCATCACCCACCGGCGGGGCACCATGGAGGCCGCGGACGTGCTCTACGGCGTCACCATGCAGGAGGACGGCGTGTCCAAACTTCTGCGCCTGGACCTGGACGAGGTGGACGCGTCGCTGGTGTCCTGACAAAAAAGGCACAAACGCGCCGGCGTTTTGCAACATTCGCCGCCTTTGCGCCGTATATACTTACAGTACGCCCCGCCCCCGGCGGGAACACCCTGAAACGAGGAAACGCACCATGGGATTATTCAGCCGCAGAGAAAAACTGGACGAGGGCCTTGCCAAGACCCGCAAGGGCTTTTTCGCCGGCATTCTGGAGATGATGAACGCCGGCAGCATCGACGACTCCTTTTATGACGACCTGGAGGACCAGCTCATCCTGGCGGACGCCGGCGCCGACGAGGCGAGCCGGCTGGTGACCGCGCTGCGCCAGCGGGTGCGGGCCGAGCACATCAAGACCGCCGCCGACGCGCTGGCCGCCCTCAAGGCCATCATCGTGGAGGAACTGAAGGCGGACGGCCCGATGGACCTCTCCGGCCACCCGGCGGTGATCATGGTCATCGGGGTGAACGGGGTGGGCAAGACCACCAGCATCGCCAAGCTGGCCCGCCTGTACAAGGCCCAGGGCAAGAGCGTGCTGCTGGCCGCCGGCGACACCTTCCGCGCCGCCGCCGCCGAGCAGCTGGGCATCTGGGCCGACCGGGTGGGCGTGCCCATGGTGCGCCACGGCGAGGGGGCCGACCCCGCCGCCGTGGTGTTCGACGCGGTGCAGTCCGCCGCCGCCAAAGGGGTGGACATCGTCATCTGCGACACCGCCGGCCGCCTGCACACCAAGCACAACCTGATGGCGGAGCTTTCCAAGGTGCGCCGCAGCGTGGAAAAGGCCTGCCCCGCCGCCAGCGTGGAGACCCTCCTGGTGCTGGACGCCATCACCGGCCAGAACGCCATCAGCCAGGCGGCCCAGTTCATCGAGGCCGCCGGGGCCAGCGGCATCATCCTCACCAAGCTGGACGGCACCGCCAAGGGCGGCTCGGTGATCAGCGTCAAGCAGAAGCTGGGCCTGCCGGTGCGCTTTGTGGGCGTGGGCGAGGGCATGGACGACCTGATGGAATTTTCCGCCGAGGACTTCACCGAGGCCCTCTTCGCGGAGCACTGAAAAAGGAGAACAAACTATGCTGATCTGCGCCGCCACCGGCAACGCCGGCAAACTCAAGGAGATCCGCCGCATCCTGGAGGCCCAGGGCCACACGGTCAAGAGCCAGAAGGAGCTGGGTATCACCCTGGAGCCGGAGGAGACCGGCACCACCTTCGCCGAAAACGCCCTCATCAAGGCACGGGCCATCTGCGAGGCCGCCGGCCTGCCCGCCCTGGCCGACGACTCCGGCCTTGCGGTGGACGCGCTGGACGGCGCGCCGGGGGTCTATTCCGCCCGCTACTGCGGCCGCCACGGCGACGACGAGGCCAACAACGACAAACTCCTGGCCGCCCTCTCCGGGGTGGAGGAGGGCAGCCGGGGGGCGAAGTTCGTCAGCGCGGTGTGCTTTTATCTGCCCGGCGGCCGCCAGCTGACAGTGCTGGGCGAGTGCCCCGGCCGGGTGGGCTTTGCCCGCGCCGGCACAAACGGCTTCGGCTACGACCCGCTGTTCATCCCCGACGAGGTGGGCCTGCCTGGGGGCGGCAAGGCCCCCAACGCCGAGGGCCGCAGCTACGCCCAGCTGGAAGACTGGGAGAAGGACGCCATCAGCCACCGGGGCGTGGCCATGGCAAAACTGGACAAGGAACTGCCCGCTTTCCTGGCGGCGGGGGAGGGCGCGGACGCGCCCATCACCGCCATCGACGAAAGCCTGGGCTTTGAGCAGGACTATAAGCGGGACGGCGACCGCGTCACCCGCACCCTGCGCTGAAAACAGATACAACGGAGGAAGTTTTACATGCTCACAAGCAAACAGCGCGCCGCGCTGCGCAAGGCCGCCAACGGCCTGGACCCGGTGTTCCAGGTGGGCAAGGGCGAGATCGACGAGGCCCTCATCAAGTCCACCGCCGACTGCCTGGCCGCCCGGGAACTCATCAAGATGCGGGTGCTGGAGACCAGCGTCTACTCGGCAAAGGAGGCCGCCGCCCTGCTGGCCGAACAGACCGGCGCCGAGGTGGTGCAGGTCATCGGCTCCAAATTCGTGCTCTTTCTCAAAAAGAAGAAGGAGAGCCGCTTCGAGGACATTTTGAAGTAACGGAGGAAGGTGCGCGCCATGGAGGCCGAGACACACAGCCCGCGGCCGGGCGGTGAAAAAGTGCTGCTCTTCGGCGGCACCTTCGACCCGCCCCACAACGGCCACGTCCATTTCCTCAAAAGCGCCATCCGGGCCGCCCGGCCCGACCGGGTGGTGGTGATGCCCGCCTGCATCCCGCCCCACAAGGCGGCCAGCGCCACCCCGGCGGCGCTGCGCCTTGCCATGTGCGAATGCTTTCGCCCCCTGTTCCCGGCGCTGGAGGTCAGCGACTGGGAGATACGCCAGGGCGGCAAAAGCTACACCATCGACACGGTGAAGATGCTGGAAGAAAAATACCCCGGCGCGTCGGTGTACCTGTGCGTGGGCAGCGACATGCTCACCACCTTCACCGAGTGGCGGAACTGGCAGGAACTGCTGCGGCGCACCACACTGGTGGCCCAGAGCCGGGAAGAAGGGGACATGCCGGCCCTGCGCGCCGCCGCCCGGGCTCTCGAGGCCGAGGGGGGCAGGGTGCTCTTCACCGACGCCCCCGCCCTGCCCCTGGCCTCCACCGACCTGCGGGCCCACCGGCGGGATCTGTCCCTGGTGCCCGGGGCGGCCCGGCGGGTGATCGAAGAAAACCAACTCTATGAAAGGTGAGAACAGATGAACTGTGAACAGGCCGAGGCCATGGTGAAAAAGGCCCTCTCCAAAAAGCGCTTCACCCACACCGTCAACGTGCGGGACGCGGCGGTGGCCATGGCGCGGCAGTACGGTGCGGACGAACAAAAGGCGGCGCTGGCCGCCCTGCTCCACGACGCGGCCAAAGAACTGCCCAAAGAGGAATTATTGCAGATTCTGCGGGAAAATGCTATAATAGCCGGTGACGCTGAAAACAGCCCGCCGCCGGTGTGGCATGGCGTGGCCGCGTCCATCCTGGCACAGACTCGCTGGGGTGTGGAGGATAAAGAAGTGCTGGACGCCATCCGGTATCACACCACCGGCCGGCCCGGCATGACAAAGCTTGACAAGATCATCTTTTTGAGCGACATGATCAGCGCCGAGCGCAGCTATCCGGAAGTGGAGGAGCTGCGCCGGCTTGCCCGGCAGGACCTGGACACGGCGGTGACCGTGGCCCTGCGTTATAACGTGGAGTGGATGGAAGCTTGCGGCAAAACCATCGACCCGCTGAGCCGGCAGGCTCTGGACGACCTGGAAAAGCGCGCCCGGCCCGCCGAATAACGGAGGTTTGCCCCTTGAACGAATCCAATCAGCATCGCAAACTTAACACTTCTTCCGCCGCCCACAGCGGCGCCTCGTCCGCCCGCGGCACTTCCGGAACCGGCAGCGCGTCCGGCTCCGGGCGCAAGATCAACCGCAGCGGCGCCTCCGCCGGCACTTCCGCCGGCGCTTCCCGCACCGTCTACCACGCCCCCGGCTCCGCCGCGTCCGGCACATCCGGCCGCGCCGCCGCCCCGCGGTCTGTCTCCGGCGGTTCCGGGCACACCGCCGCCTCGCGGCCTGCCTCCGGCACGTCCGGCCGCACCGCCGCTTCCCGGTCTGCCGCCCGGCCCGCCGCCGGCGGGTCCTCCGCCCATGCCCCGGCGCCCCGCGCCCGCAAAAAGAAAAAGGGCGGCGCGCTGAAGGCGGTGCTGATCACCCTGTGCTGCGTGTTCGGGGCCCTGGCGCTGGGCCTGTTCGGCCTGTATCAGTGGGTGGTGCACTCCATCAGCCCCGAGGGCGGCAACCCCACCATCAACGAGATCATCAACACCCCCACCGAGTACAAGAGGGATGTGGTGAACGTGCTGGTGTGCGGCATCGACTACGAGGAGGGCCGCGCCTACACGGGCGACGGCTCCAACGACGGCATGACCGATATGATCATGTACGTCAACTTCGACGTGGCCAACCACAAGATCAACATGCTCCAGATCCCCCGGGACACCTACCCAGGAGAGAAGTACAAGCACGGCAACACCGGCAAGATCAACGCCGTGGCCCTGCACAACGACGGCATCGGCAGCCTGATGGAACTGATCTACGAGCAGTACAAGCTGCCGGTGGACTACTACGTCACCATTGATATGCAGAGCCTCAAGGAGATCGTGGACTACTTCGGCGGCATCGAGGTGTACATCCCCAAGGACATCTCCTTCAAGGGCAGCACCCTGGAGCAGGGCTACCGCAACCTGAACGGCGAGGCCGCCGAGTTCTTTGTGCGCAACCGCAACTACGCCCAGTCGGACATCGCCCGGCTGGATATGCAGCGCTATTTCTACCAGGGCCTCTTTGCCCGCATCCGCACCGCCACCGTGTGGGACCTGGCCAAACTTGCCCCGGTGGCCCTCAAGTATGTGGAGACCAACATCCCCATGGACCAGCTCATCAGCATGGGCGTGAGCTTTTTGCAGGTGGACAGCGCCAACATCATGATGTGCAAACTGCCCACCTACTCTGCCGCCCAGCGCTATAACGACCAGTCTCATCTGATCTGCGATGTGGCCAAGACCACCGATCTGCTGAACCAGTACTTCCGCACCTACGGCGGGCCGGTGTATGAGTTGGATGTGCCCACCCTGGCCACCGTGGGCGAGTCCACCGACCCCAACGTGCAGTACATGGGCCAGCTGGACACCGAGGCGGAGACCGCCCAGACCGGCGGCTGACCGCCGCCCACAACAGCCGGGAAAGGCCGGCGAAAGGAGAACCTGAATGGAAAGTTTGCAGCTTGCCACCGCCATTGCCCGGGTGCTGGACAAAAAGAAAGCCTCCGACGTGAAGGTGCTCAAGGTGCGGGATCTCACCGTGCTGGCGGACTACTTCGTCATCGCCACCGGCACCTCCTCCACCCATGTGAAGAGCCTGGCCGAGGAAGTGGAGTTCCAGCTGGGCGAGCAGGGCGTCAAGCCCCTGCGCACCGAGGGCTACGACTCGAAGAACTGGATCCTGCTGGATTATGGCGAAGTGATCGTGCATGTGTTCTACCCCGAGGCCCGCAGCTTCTACGACCTGGAGCACCTGTGGGCGGACGCCGAGCCGGTGGACATGAAGTTTGAAGAGGAAGCCGACGGGCAGTGAACCGGCGGCGGGGCGATAAGCCCCGCGCCGTTTGAATCTTGAATCTAATTGCTGGAGTTGATGTCAGGTGAAATACGATTTCAAGGCCGTTGAGAGCAAGTGGCAGAAGATCTGGGCGGATGAAAAGACCTTCTCCGTCAAGATCGACCACTCGAAGCCCAAATTCTACGCCCTGGTGGAGTTCCCCTATCCCAGCGGACAGGGCCTGCATGTGGGCCATCCCCGCAGCTACACCGCGCTGGATATCGTGGCCCGCAAAAAGCGCCTGCTGGGCTACAACGTGCTCTACCCTATGGGCTGGGACGCCTTCGGCCTGCCCACCGAGAATTTCGCCATGAAGAACCACATCCACCCGGAGGTGGTCACCAAAAACAATGTGGCCCGCTTCAAGAGCCAGCTGCAGGCCCTGGGCCTCTCCTTCGACTGGGACCGGGAGATCAACACCACCGACCCGGAGTACTACCGGTGGACCCAGTGGATCTTTTTGCAGATGTACAAGCACGGCCTGGCCTATAAGAAGGAAATGAACGTGAACTGGTGCACCAGCTGCAAGGTTGTGCTGGCCAACGAGGAAGTGGTCAACGGCTGCTGCGAGCGCTGCGGCGGCGAGGTGGTGCACAAGGTCAAGAGCCAGTGGATGCTCAAGATCACCGCCTACGCCGACCGGCTGATCGACGACCTGGACGGGCTGGACTACATCGACCGGGTGGTCACCCAGCAGAAGAACTGGATCGGCCGCAGCCACGGCGCGGAAGTCACCTTCAAGACCACCACCGGCGAGGATCTGGTGGTCTATACCACCCGGCCGGACACCCTCTTCGGCGCTACTTACATGGTGCTGGCCCCCGAGCACGCCCTGGTGAAGCAGTGGCTGGAAAACGGCACCATCACCAACGCCGACGCTGTGCGCGCCTACCAGGCCGAGGCCGCCCGCAAGAGCGACTTTGAGCGCACCGAGCTGGCCAAGGACAAGACCGGCGTGCAGCTGGAGGGCGTGAAGGGCGTCAACCCGGTGAACGATACCCAGATCCCCATCTTCATCTCCGACTATGTGCTGGCCACCTACGGCACCGGCGCCATCATGGCGGTGCCCACCCACGACACCCGCGACTACGACTTCGCCAAGGCCTTCGGCCTGCCCATCATCGAGGTGGTTGCCGGCGGCGATGTGGAAAAAGAAGCCTTCACCGACTGCGCCAGTGGCACCATGGTGAACAGCGGCTTCCTCAACGGCATGAGCGTGGAACAGGCCAAAAAAGCCATCACCAAATGGCTGGAGGACAACGGCAAGGGCCACGCCAAGGTGAACTTCAAGCTGCGGGACTGGGTGTTCAGCCGCCAGCGCTACTGGGGCGAGCCCATCCCCATGGTGAACTGCCCCCACTGCGGCTGGCAGCCCCTGCCCGAGAGCGAACTGCCCCTGCGCCTGCCCGAGATCACCGATTTTGAGCCCGGCCCCGAGGGCGAGAGCCCCCTGGCCCGCCACACCGAGTGGGTGAACACCACCTGCCCCAAGTGCGGCGGCCCCGCCAAGCGGGAGACCGACACCATGCCCCAGTGGGCCGGTTCCAGCTGGTACTTCCTGCGCTACATGGACCCCCACTGCGACATCGCGCCGGTGGGCAAGGAGGCCGTGGAGTACTGGAGCCCGGTGGACTGGTACAACGGCGGCATGGAGCACACCACCCTGCACCTTTTGTACAGCCGGTTCTGGCACAAATTCCTCTACGATATCGGCGTGGTGCCCACCAGCGAGCCCTACAAAAAGCGCACCAGCCACGGCATGATCCTGGGCGAGAACGGCGAGAAGATGTCCAAGAGCCGCGGCAACGTCATCAACCCGGACGACGTGGTGAACGAGTACGGCGCCGACACCCTGCGCCTCTACGAGATGTTCATCGGCGACTTCGAGAAGGCCGCCCCCTGGTCCACCCAGTCCATCAAGGGCTGCAAGCGCTTTCTGGAGCGGGTGTGGGGTCTGGCGGACCAGATCGTGCCCAGCGAGGGCTACCGCCCCGCGCTGGAGAGCGAGATGCACCGCACCATCAAAAAGGTGGGCGAGGACATCGAGGTGCTCAAGCACAACACCGCCATCGCGGCGATGATGACCCTGGTGAACGACCTCTACGCCGCCGGCGGCGCCACGAAGGACGAGTTTGCCACCCTGCTGGTGCTGCTTAACCCCTTCGCCCCCCACATCACCGAGGAGCTGTGGCAGCGCTGCGGCTTCGAGGGGCAGATCGCCCACACCACCTGGCCGGTGTACGACGAGGCCAAGTGCACCGAGAGCACCGTGGAGGTGCTGGTGCAGCTGAACGGCAAGCCCAAGGTGCGGCTGCAGCTGGCCGCCGGCCTGGACGCCGCCGCCACCCTGGCCGCCGCCAAGGCCGACCCGGAGGTGGCCGCCCTGCTGGAGGGCAAGACCCTGGTGAAGGAGATCGCCGTGCCCGGCAAGCTGGTCAACCTGGTGGTGAAAGGTTAAAACTTTGTGAACAATTGTGAAAGCCTCTCTTGTGGGCATTTTTGCAGTTGACAGAATCTCTTGGGGCATAGTATAATTGGTATGTTGGGTACTTTGCTTTTAAAGACCCGGCAAAACTCCTGCCTCAGGTCCAAGGGAGGGAAGTAAGATGTCGGAAGTTCGTGTCAAGGACGGCGAATCGCTGGAAAGCGCGCTGCGCCGTTTTAAGCGCTCCACCGCGCGCAGCGGCGTGTTGGCGGAAGTTCGCAAGCGCGAGGCGTATGAGAAGCCCTCTGTGCGCCGCAAGAAGAAGTCCGAAGCCGCCCGCAAGCGCAAGTACAAGTAAGCTGCGGCGCCGGTCATCCGGCAAAAAACGCGCCATGCGTCCGGGCGGGCCCAGAAGGGCCCGCCCGTTTTCGCTTTTCAGACTAAGAAGGAGGGCGTCGGCCCATGCTCATCACACCGGAATATCTCTTTGCCAGCGTCAGCGGCATCACCCCGGCCTTTTTGAAGGCAAAGGGCATCGCCGCCCTGGTGCTGGATGTGGACGACACCCTCACCGCCCACGGCAGTCAGGAACTGGCCGCCGAGGTGAAGGACTGGCTGGAGCAGCTGCGCGCCGCCGGGGTGCAGCTGATGATCGTGAGCAACAACACAAAGGCCCGGGTGAGCCCCTTCGCCGCGCGGCTGGGGCTGCCCTTTGTGTCCATGGCCTGCAAGCCCCTCACCTTCGGCCTGGCCGCCGCCCGCCGGCGCTTCGGCGTGCCCCGGCACGCCATGGCCATCGTGGGCGACCAGCTGTTCACCGACCGGCTGGCCGCCAGCCTTTACGGCGTGCGGGCGCTGATCGTCACCCCCCGGGGCGGCGCCGCCCGGCGGGACATCCGCCTCAAGCGCAAGCTGGAGCAGCCCTTCCTGCGCCGCTATTACCGAAAGGGGGGCAAGCTGCTGTGAGCACACCGCTGTTCGGCACCGCCGGCGCCAGCGAGAGTTTTCGGGCCATGGGCTACAAGTCCAGCGCCCAGGTGCCCCAGTATACCGCTGCCATGGGGCTGGACGCCTTCGAATACCAGTGCGGCCGGGGGGTGCGGCTGGGGGAGGCGCTGGCAAAGACCATCCGCGCCGGCGCCGCGGCCCATGGCATTGTCTTCAGCCTGCACGCGCCCTACTACATCTCCATGAGCAGCATGGAGGAGGAAAAGCGCCTGCACAGCGTGGACTACATCCTGCAAAGCGCCGCCGCGGTGCGCGCGCTGGGGGGCCGGCGGGTGATCTTCCACGCCGGCAGCTGCGGCAAGCAGAGCCGGGAGGAGGCGCTGGCCAAGGCGCTGGACACCATGGCCCGGATGCAGGCGGCGCTGGACGAGGCGGGCTTTGAGGACATCACCCTCTGCCCCGAGACCATGGGCAAGGTGGGCCAGCTGGGCACCCTGGACGAGGTGCTGGCCCTGTGCGGGGTGGACAGGCGCATTACCCCCTGCATCGACTTCGGCCACCTGAACGCCCGGGACGGCGGCTGGATCAAGGGAAAAGAGCAGTACGCCTTCATCCTGGACCGGATGGCCGAGGCCCTGGGGGACGAGCGGGCGGTGCGTTTCCATGTACACTTCAGCCGCATCGAGTACACCACCGGGGGCGAGAAGCGGCACCTCACCTTCGCGGACACGGTGTTCGGCCCGCCCTTTGAGCCGCTGCTGGAGGAGGTATGCCGGCGAGGGCTTTCGCCGGTGATCATCTGCGAGTCCGCCGGCACCCAGGCGGAGGACGCGGCCACCATGAAACGGTATTATCAGGGCCTCGCGGGGGGCTGAACGGCGCGCCTTTTTGCCAGAAAAGGGTTGCAAAACAGCCGCGTGTAGGGTAAAATATTTACGGATATGTCAAGGTCAATCTTGAGATTATAAAAAGTTATGGAGGATCCTTTATGATTTCTGCAGGCGATTTCCGCAACGGCGTTACCTTTGAAGAGGACGGCAAGGTGTTGCAGGTGGTGGAGTTCCAGCATGTGAAGCCCGGCAAGGGCGCGGCCTTCGTGCGCACCAAGACCAAGAACGTCATCACCGGCGCCGTCACCGAGACCAGCTATAACCCCAGCGCCAAGTTCCCCACCGCCTACATCGAGCGGCGTGAGATGCAGTATTGCTACAACGACGGCGGCCTGTACTACTTCATGGACATGGAGACCTACGAGCAGATCCCCATCAACGAGAAAGACCTGGGCGACTCCTTCAAGTTCGTCAAGGAGAACGAGATGGTCAAGGTGCTGAGCTACAAGGGCAACGTGTTCGGCATCGAGGCCCCCAACTTCGTGGTGCTGGAAGTCACCGAGACCGAGCCCGGCTTCAAGGGCAACACCGCCACCAACACCCTGAAGCCCGCCAAGCTGGAAACCGGCGCCGAGATCCGCGTGCCCCTGTT
Organism: Candidatus Allofournierella merdavium; assembly: GCF_944382735.1. Lineage (NCBI taxonomy): Bacteria > Bacillati > Bacillota > Clostridia > Eubacteriales > Oscillospiraceae > Allofournierella > Candidatus Allofournierella merdavium. The sequence continues at coordinate 154,507 of NZ_CALWND010000006.1, forward strand.
CATCAACGAGGGCGACAAGATCCGCATCGACACCCGCACCGGCGAGTATATGGAGCGCGCCTGAGCGACCCATCAAGACCAAGCCCCGGGCGGCGGCACTGCCGCCGCCCGGTTTTTCCATTCAAACCATGTATTTAGGAGGGAATTCCCAATGGAACTGAACGAGAGAGCCGCTTACCTGAAGGGCCTGATGGAGGGCCTGGAGATCAGCGAAGAGACCAAAGAGGGCAAGGTGCTCAAGGCCATGTACGACCTGCTGGCCGAGCTGTGCGACACCGTCACCGATCTGGACGACGATCTGGATCAGGTGTACGATGAACTGGACGCCATGGACGAGGACATGGACGAGCTGGAGGAGTACGTCTACGGCGACGAGATCGAGGATGAGGACGACGAGGACGACGAGGATGAGGACGACGGCGAGCTGGAGGCCGAGGTGGAGTATGAACTCACCTGCCCCAACTGCGGCGCTGTGACCGTGGTGGACGAGGACACCCTCTTCAACCAGAAGATCAGCTGCCCCAACTGCGGCGCCGAGTTCGACATCGAGTTCAGCGAGTGCGACGACGACGAGTGCGAAGGCTGCACCGGCTGCGGCGCCCCCGAGGAAGAGGAATAAACACCGCGTCATTGCCCAACAGCGCAAAGCCCGTCCGCCCCGAAAAGGGGTGGACGGGCTTTTTCGCGTTTGCGGGCGGCCGCTCCGGGGCGGCGGCGCAATAAGCGCGGCGGCTGTTGCGTTTATCAAATAGAAGGACCTCCCGCGCGGTGGGGGGAGCGAACGGATGCGCAAAGGAGGGAACGGAAATGAAGCGAGGGATACAGATCTGTTTTGCGGCGGCGCTGGCGGCGCTGCTGCTGTTCGGCTGCACAGGGCGGATGCCATCCGCCGCGCCGGCCGGCTCGGGAGCGTCAAGCAGGGCGGGCGGCTCAGCCGCCCGGGCCGACGCCGGGGCGGTGGTAGAGCAGCTGCGGGAGCGGTACGGCCTGGATGAGGAGCGGCTCAGCGCCTTTGAGGTGCTGCGGGCGGAGACGGCCCCGCCTTCGGAGTGGGATGAATGGCTCCGGCTGGAGGAGTACCTTGCGGAGGATGGGCTCACCTGGCGGGACTGGCTGGAAGTGGACGACGCCCGGCAGCTTTTTGTCGCCGAACTGCGGGTGAAGTACACCCCCGAGACCGCTATCTGCGGGCCGCAGTACAAAGACGGCATCTGGACGGTGCTGACGCCCATGGAGCCGGCGGATGGGGAGCTCTTGGTGAAGGAGAGCATGGTGGCAGCCATCGGTGAGGACCCCGCGCCCACCGACCCGGACGCGGCGGCGCTGGGGCTCACCGACGACCAGTGGGCCATGGTGAACCATCAGCTGACGGCGCTTGTGGGCTGCGGCGTCTGGCGTGACTATGACTCCCCCGGCCAGTGGACACAGGAGCAATTCACCCTCTGGCTGGCGCTGCGGGCGAAGGACTGGCCCGGCATGGAAGATACCCTTTCCGAGAGCGACGTGCTCCGGATGACGCAGGCGGATTTCTCGCCGGAAAACGCGGCGTGGAGCGGCACGGACATCCGCCTGCAGCAAAGCGGCCTGTTCACCGACGGCCGGCTGCAGCTGCCGGATATGCCGCAGGCGGCGGCGTCCATGGAGACGTGTGCGGTGGAGTACCGCCGCGAGGCGGCGCAGCTGCCGGTCGTCGACGAATATGCCGCGGTGACGGAGCCGGAGGAACTGGTGGCCACGGTGACCATCGGCGCCGACACACCGGTGCGGATGGAATACCGCTTCGGCCTGATCCCGGAAGGCACCGGCCCCGCCGCCCGCCCCTGGCTGAAGCAGGCCCGCCTGCTGGACGGATGACACCACGAGCACAAAAAGCCCTCCATACACGGGTATGGAGGGCTTTGTTGCGCTATTTGCGACCGCAGACGTTTTCCAGCACGTCCGCGGCGTGTTCGGGGGTGTTTTCGGGGAACAGGCGGCAGGCCTCCCCGAAGGGCAGGGCGCGCCCGCCCTGCCCGGCCAGAAAGCGGCCCAGACGGGCCAGCACCTCCGGGCCGGCGCCCTCGCTCTCCTCAAGGCAGAGGGCCAGCGGCCACCGGGCAAAGTAGGGCAGGCAGGGGTCGTCCGCCCGCTTTGCCAGGTGCAGCACCGGCTTGCCGGCGGCGAAATACTCAAACAGCTTGCTGGGCACCTGGTTGTCCAGGTCGTTGCCCAGGCTCAGCAGCACGTCCGCCCCCGCCAGATACTCCTCCGCCCGGGCCCGGGGCAGCGGGCCGGTGATTTCCAGCCGGTCGCCCAGCGCCCGGGCGAAGGGCTCGGGCAGGTTCTTGGGATAGTTCTCCCAGCCGCCGCCTACGAACACCAGTTCCCAGTCGGGGGCGTTCAGCGCCCGGAACAACTCCAGGGCGTAGTGGGGGGTGCGCAGGGCGGGGTAGAGGCTGCCCACAAAGACGCACCGCCGCCGGCCCGCCGCGCTTTTCACCGCCGCGGCGGCGGGGGCGGGGGGCACCAGGCTGGGGAAATCCAGCACCGTCATCCGGTCGGCAAAGGGGGCCAGCGGCGCGCTGGGGGCGTAGTAGCGGGCCAGGGCGGGGGGTACCAGCAGCCGGTCCATCCCATCCGCCAGCTGCCGCTCTCGGGCCCAGGCGCCGGGGGCGGAATAGCTGGCGTTGGCCGCGTAGGGGTCCATCTGCCAGTCGATCTTGGTGCAGGGCACGGCGGCCTCGGCCAGGGCGAAGCTGCCGGCGTAGGGGGCGGCCACCGCCACGGCGGCGTCAAAGCCCACGGAGGCGTCCAGCCGCTCGATGGCGCCGCGGGCGGCGGTGAGCCGTCGGGGCCGCTTCAGGGCGATCTGCCGCACCGCGGCCAGCGCCGCGTCCGGCCTCGCGGCCAGCCGCGCAAGGCGCAGGGGCACCGGCGTGCCGCCGGCGTGGCCGAACTCCAGCGCCTCGTTCATCCGGCGCTCGTCGGCAAAAGCAAGCGGGTGGCCGACGCAGCCGTCGGCGGCGGGGGGCGGGGTCTGCCCGTCCCACAGTTCCAGCAGGTGCACGGTGTGGCCCCGCCGCGCCAGCAGGCAGGCCACCCGCCGCGCCAGCGCCGGCGTGGGGGCCAGGGGGAACTCCACCGTGTCCAGGATAAAGAGCAGTTTCATAAAGGGCACCTTGCCCGCCGGGCGGGCGGTCGAAAAATTCAGCGGCGGTCGGTGAGCAGCAGGCGGCAGAGCCACCGGTAGAAGGGCCCGCCCATGCAGGCCACCAGCGCCACCACCTTCATCTTCCCGGGCAGGCGGGGCAGCGTCAGCGCCCGGCGCAGCCCCTGTCGCAGCTGGGCCAGCAGAAAGCGGTGGTCCGCCGAGAAGTCCCGGGCGTTCTCCTGCCGCAGGATCATACTGTCCAGATACAGCAGCTTTTCATAGTAAAACGCCCGGGCCGTGGGCTCCAGAGCGCTGTCCTTCGCCTCGTTCAGGATGGTGGAGGCCACCGACAGCTGGTCCTCCAGCGCCCGGCGGTGCAGCGGCCGGTGGGTGGTGGAGGCCGCGTGCTGGCGGTAGAAGTAGCCCACCAGGTCCACAAAGGCCATGCCCTTCACCCGTTGCAGGATGTGCCAGTTGAGGTACAGGTCTTCGTTGTAGATCACCGGCGAGGAGAAGTCGAACCCCTCGAACAGGCTGCGGTGGTACAGCTTGTTGCACAGGCTGTACTCCACCCGCTTGTCGTGAAGCAGCGCGTCCAGGTGCAGCGGCGCCTCAAAGCGCAACCGCGCCTGGGGCTCGTCGGGCACCTCCGGGGGCTGTTCCCCCAAGAAGGGCAGAAAGCGGCAGCAGGCCACCGGCAGGCCGGTGGACCGGCAGCTGGCCGCCAGTTCTTCCAGCATCCGTCGGTGAAGCAGGTCGTCCGAGTCCACAAAGGCGAGATACTCCCCCTTTGCCGCCTGCACCCCCGCGCCCCGGCCGCCGATGATGCCCAGGTTCTCCTGGTGGATCACCGTGCAGCGCTGATTTTCCCGGGCGAAGGCGTCGCAGGCCTCGGCGGAACCGTCGGTGCTGCCGTTGTCCACCAGCAGCAGTTCAAAGTCGGTGAGGGTCTGGCGGGAGATGCTCTCCAGGCAGGGGGCAAGGTAGGCCCCCGCGTTGTACACCAGCACCACCACCGTGATCAGCGGTCTTGTCATGGTCATCTTCCCTCCGTCTGCGCCGCCCGGGCGAGATAAAATTCCTCCAGCCAGCGGGCGGTGTCAGCGATGTCGTAGCCCGCGGCGCGGATGGCCCCGGCGGGGCAGCGGCGGGCGGCAAAGCCGCCGCCGGCCAGTTCCAGCGCGGCGGCCGCCCACTCGCCGGCGGGCTCGTCCAGCCCCATGCGCCGCACCAGCGGGGTGATGCACACCTCGTCGGTGATGGCGCTGCTGGCCACCACCGGCAGCCCCGCCGCCTGCGCCTCCACCAATGTCACCGGCAGTCCCTCGTGCAGGGAGGGAAAGACAAAGCAGTCCATGGCGGAAAGCAGGGCGGGCACATCCTCCCGCAGACCGAGAAAGCGCACCGCCTCCGAAAGGCCCAGCCGCCGCGCCTGTTCGGCTATTTTGGGCCGCAGGGGGCCGTCCCCCGCCAGCAGCAGGGCGCTGTCCGGCCGGCGGGCGTGGAGGGCGGCGAAGATCTTCAGCAAAAAGGCGTGGTTCTTCTGTTCGGTGAACCGGCCCACATGGCCCACCGCGAAGACGTCCCCGGCAAGGCCCAGTTCTGCGCGCACCGCGGCGCGGGCGGCGGCGTCGGGGGCGAAGGCCTCCGGCTGCACCCCGTTGAAGAGGATGTGGGCGTCGGCCGCCTTTGCCCCGAACATCCAGTCGGCGGCGGCCCTGCTGCAGGCGAACAGGTCGGTGGCCCAGGGCAGCACCATCCGGCCGTAGTGGTCCTTCACCAGCTGAAAGGCAAGGCCCCCCTCGTTTTTGGTGTTGTGGCTGTGGGCGATGCGCACCGGGATGCCCGCCTTCGCCGCCCGCTGCATCACCAGGCCGCTGAACTTGTCCATGTGGGAGTGGACGATGGGGTACCGGGGCGAAGCGCGCAGCACCCGGTCCAGCGCCGCGGTGTAGACGAAGGGCCCCTTTTGGGTGATGAAGGGGATGCGGTGGATCACGCCGCCCAGGGCCTCGATCTCTTTTTCGTACACGCCGGGAAAGGAGGAGACAAAGTCGAACTGCACCTTCTCCCGGTGGATGTTGCGGTAGAGGTTCATGATGAGGCTCTCGTAGCCCCCGTGGCCCAAGCCCGCCACACAGTGCAGCACCCGGATCGGCGCCATGGCACGCCCCCCTTTTCATGTCAGGATACACGCTTCAGTATAGCAAAAAGCCGGGGGCTTTGCAATAAAGCCGCCGGCCGCGCCCAGGTCGCCAAAGGGCGAAAAAAGGGGGGCTCCGCCGGCCGGCGGAGCCCCCCTTTGAAGGATCAGGGATTCACATAGTTGCGCACCATCGCCTGCAAAAGATCATCCCGGTCCACCTTGCGGATGAGGGAGCGGGCGTTTTTGTAGGTGGTGATGTAGGTGGGGTCCTCCGACAGGATGTAGCCCACCAGCTGGTTGATGGGATTGTAGCCCTTTTCCTTCAGGGCGTCGTACACCTCCTGCACCACGGCGCGGATCTCACGGTCGCGTTCGTCGTAGATGGAGAATACAGCGGTAGGATCAGACATCTCTCGGGCCCCCCTTTGCAAAGGAAATGATTTTATAAGCATAGTATACAGGATAACGCCCCCGATTGCAAGAGCGGCCGGCGGGCAAATTTGCGGGTATTTTGTGAAGGCCGCCCCTGCCGGGACAAAAAGGCGCCGTCTCCCGCAACGGGAAACGGCGCCCGAAAGGACACAAAGAAGCTCAGCTGCGCAGGCTCACGCCCTTTTCGCCCAGGGCTTTCAGCACCCGGCCGATGGCCTCGTCCACCTCCTGATCGGTGAGGGTGCGGTCCGCCGCGCGGAACACCAGGTTATAGGCCAGGCTCTTTTTGCCTTCGCCCACCTTCTCGCCGGTGTACACGTCGAAGAGGGTCAGGCTCTCCAGATTCTCGCCGGCGTTCGACCGGATGCAGCCGGCCAGTTCGGCGGCGGGCGTCGCCTCGTCGGCCACCAGGGCCAGGTCGCGGCTGGTGGCGGGGTGCTTGGGCAGCGGGGTGAACTGAGGCTCGCCGCCCCGCAGCTGGAACAGCTTGTCCAGATCCAGGTCGGCGGCCACCACCCGGGCCTTGATGCCGTAATTGGCGCAGACGGTGGGGTGGATCTCACCCACGGTGCCCACCTTTTCGCCCTTCACATAGATGTCGGCGGCGCGCCCGGGGTGGAAGGCTGTGCCCGCGGCGTTGCGCTGCACCGTGAAGTCCCGGATGCCGGCGGTGGCCAGCAGGCCCTCCGCCACGCCCTTCATGGCCAGATAGTCCCACTGGGGGCCGTAGGCCGCCAGGATGAGCTTCTGCAACTCGGTGGGCAGAAGGTCGCTGGGGGTCTTGCCCTCGGCGGCCAGCTTTTTGCACAGGGCGGGGTAGTCGTTGAAGTCGTTGTCCGCTACCTCGTGGGCCAGCGGGCTGGGCAGGTACTCGGTGGCCTGCTCGAACACGGCGCACGCGGCGGCCCGGGCGCTGTAATTGCGGGCGACCACCTCCATCACGCTGGGCAGGGCGGTGGTGCGCATGATGCTGGTGTCCTCGCCCAGGGGGTTGGAGATCACCACCGCATTGCGCAGCGGGTCGTTCGCCGGCAGGTTGATCTGGTCAAAGCACTTGGCGCTGTAGAAGCTGAAGGTCTCGCACTCCCACAGCCCGTAGCCCGCCAGGGTGCGGGTGAGCTTTTCGTCAAAGCTCTGGCGGGGGGTGGGCCGGGCCTCGGCCACGCCCCGCATCAGGGTGCTGGGCAGCTTGTTGTAGCCCACATACCGGGCCACCTCCTCGGCCAGGTCGCAGTCCCGCTTCACATCGTCCCGCAGGGTGGGGCAGACCACCACGTCCCCCTCCATCTTAAAGCCCAGGGGCAGAAGGATGTCCACCATCTGCTCACGGCTCAGGGTGGTGCCCAGCAGCCGGTTGATGACCTCGGGGCGCAGGGGCACCCGGTTCTCAGTGCGGGGTGCGGGGTAGATGTCCACCACGCCGTCCACCACGTCGCCGGCGTCCAGCAGCTGCACCAGCTCCAGCGCCCGGGCCAGGGCCGGCGCGCAGGTGTTGGGGTCCAGGCCCTTGGAGTACTTGGCGGAGGCCTCGGTCTGCAGGCCCAGCTTCTTGGCGGTGGTGCGGATGGAGGGGCCGTAGAACATGGCGCTCTCGAACACCACCCGGGTGGTGTGCTCGTAGGTGCCGCTGTACTCGCCGCCCATCACGCCGGCCACGCCGATGGGGCCCGCGTCGTCGGCGATCACCAGCATCTCCTGGCTGAGGGGCCGGTCCACCCCGTCCAGGGTGACGATGTGCTCGCCGGGCTTGGCGTTGCGCACATGGATGTGCTGGCCGTTCACATACTTGTGGTCAAAGCAGTGCATGGGCTGGCCGTACTCCAGCATCACATAGTTGGTGATGTCCACCAGGTTGTTGATGGGCCGCACGCCGCAGGCCCGCAGCCGGTCCCGCATCCACTTGGGGCTGGGGGCCACCCGCACGTTTTCCACCACCGCGCCGCAGTAGCGCAGGCACAGGTCGCTGTTCTCGATGTCCACTTTCAGCAGGTCGTTCACGCTGCCGTGGCCGGGTTTCACCACCGGGGTGTGGTCCTTGAAGGGGGTGCCGTAGGTGGCGGCCCACTCCCGGCCCAGTTCCCGCACCGCCAGGCAGTCGGGGCGGTTGGGGGTGATCTCGAACTCAAAGACCACGTCGTCCATGCCCAGCGCCTTCACCGCCGGGGTGCCGGGGGCGGGCATGCCCTCGGGGTAGTCCCGCGCATCCAGCACCAGGATGCCGTCCTCAATGGCGTAGGGGAAGTCGTGGACGGTCAGGCCCAGTTCGGCCAGGCTGCACAGCATGCCGTTGCTCTCCACGCCCCGCAGCACGCCCTTGTTGATCTTCACGCCGCCGGGGAGGGTGGAGCCGTCCAGCGCCACCGGCACCAGGTCCCCCACCTTGAGGTTCGCCGCGCCGGTGACGATCTGCAGCGGCGTGCCCTGGCCCGCCTCCACCTGGCAGATCACCATGTGATCGGAGTCCGGGTGGGGCACGATGGACTCGATGCGGCCGATCACCACGTTCTCCACGGCGTCGGCGGCGTTGGTATAGCACTCCACCTTGCTGCCGGTCATGGTGAGCCGGTCGGCCATCTCCTTGGCGGAGCAGTCAAAATCGGCGAATTCCTTCGCCCAACTCATCGGTAAAACCATTGGTGTTTGTCCCCCTTATCAATTAAACTGCTTGAGGAAGCGCAGGTCGTTTTCGTACAGAAGGCGCATGTCGTCGATGCCGTAGCGCATCATGACCACCCGCTCCAGGCCGATGCCGAAGGCGTAGCCGGTGTACTTCTCCGAGTCGATGCCGCAGTTTTCCAGCACCTTGGGGTGCACCATGCCGCAGCCCAGGATCTCGATCCAGCCCTCGCCCTTGCACATGGAGCAGCCCTTGCCGCCGCACTTGAAGCAGCTCATGTCCATCTCGGCGCTGGGCTCGGTGTAGGGGAAGTGATGGGGGCGGAAGCGCACCTTGGTGTGGGGGCCGTAGAGCTTTTTGATGAACTGTTCCAGCGTGCCCTTCAGGTCGCTGAAGGTGATGCCCTCGTCCACCACAAGGCCCTCGATCTGGTGGAAGATGGGGCTGTGGGTGGCGTCCACCGCGTCGGAGCGGTACACCCGCCCGGGGGCGATGATGCGGATGGGGGGCTTGCGCTGCTCCATCGTGCGGATCTGCATGCCGCTGGTCTGGGTGCGCAGCAGGATGTTCTCGGTGATGTAGAAGGTGTCCTGGGTGTCGCGGGCGGGGTGGGTCTTGGGGATGGTGAGCATCTCAAAGTTGTAGTGGTCCAGCTCCACCTCGGGGCCGCTGACCACGTCGAAGCCCATGCCCAGGAAGATGTGCTTGAAGTCGTCCAGCACCAGGTGGAAGGGGTGCAGGCCGCCCTGCTCCGGGCGCTTGCCCGGCAGGGTCACGTCGATGGTCTCGCCGGCCAGGCGCGCGGTGAGGGCCGCCTGGGCCAGTTCCTTCATCCGGGCGCGGATGCGCTCGTCGATCTCCTCCCGCACCTGGTTGGCCAGCGCGCCCACCACCGGGCGCTCCTCGGCGGAGAGTTTGCCCATCTGCTTCAGGATGGCGGTCAACTCGCCCTTTTTGCCCAAAAAGCGCACCCGAAGCTCTTCCACCGCCTTTTCGTCCGCGGCGGCGGCGATCAGCTGGTCCGCCGTGCGGCGGATCTGTTCCAATGCCTCTTTCATGTTGTTTCCTCACTTTCCTCTGGGGGCAAACAAAAACGGCCTCGCCCCCGTGTATTCACAGGGACGAAGCCGGTCAAAGCTCCGCGGTACCACCCGGATTCTTGCTCTTTGAGCAAACACTCAAGCTCCCGCTAACGGGGGAAGGCCGTCTCTGCCTACTGCCGAAGGTTCAGCAAAGCCGCTCGGAAGGGAACTTCGCCTCCGTCCCCGCCGCGGGGCCCTTGCAGCCGGGGGGTCCCTCTCTGTGCCGGGAGAACGGCGCTACTTTCCTTCGTCAGCGCGTTTTACAAAGCCAATCATAGCACACCCGCCGGCGTTTTGCAAGCAAAAAAGACAGGTTTTGCCGCCTTGTAAACCGGGCCGGGGCGTGGTACCATAAAACTGCGAAAAAAAGGAGGGGATGGCCGTGATCGCAGGCGTGGGCGCGGACATGGTCCGGGTGGAGCGGATGGAGAAAAGCCTTGCCAGCGAGGCGTTCTGGCAGCGGGTGTTCGGCGCCGAGGAGCGGGCCTTTCTGGAAAAACTTTCCCCGGCGCGCAAAGCCGCCAGCGCGGCGGCGAACTTTGCCGCCAAGGAGGCCTTTCTGAAGGCCTGCGGCAAAGGCCTGGGGGGCTTTGCCCTGGCGGAGATCCAGGTGCTGCGGGAAAAGAGCGGCGCGCCCTACTACGCCCTGCGGGGCGCGGCGGCGGCCCACCTGGCGGAAAAAGGGCTGCACGCGGCCCTCTCCCTGAGCCACGAGGCGGGGCTGGCCCTGGCCTTCGCGGTGCTGGAGAAAAGCTGATTAAATGCCCGGCGCGCCGGGCATACTACCACCGAGGCCCCGCCATGGGCGGGGGCAGCCATCGCCGCCTTTGTAAGGCGGAAGACATCGGAGGGTAGAGTTACATGGAAGTTCACAGAGGCGAAGTGTTTTACGCGGACTTGAGCCCGGTGGTGGGCTCGGAGCAGGGGGGCGTGCGGCCGGTGCTCATCCTGCAGAACGACGTGGGCAACCGCCACAGCCCCACGGTGATCGCCGCGGCGATCACCTCCAAGCAGGACAAGACCCGCCTGCCCACCCACATCCCCCTGCCGGCCTCCACCTGCGGCCTTTCGCGGGACAGCATCGTGCTGCTGGAGCAGATCCGCACGCTGGACAAGCGCCGTTTGCGGGAAAAGACCGGCAGCCTGTCGCCGGAGGCGCAGCAGAAGGTGGATCAGGCGCTGGGCATCAGCGTGGGCCTGCGCACCACCTGAACAAACGTAAAAGGACCCGCCGGGCATGCGCCCGGCGGGTCCTTTTGCCTTTTTTTATTGCAGCATCATGCGGGCGGCTTTATACACGTCGCCGCAGCCCAGGGTCAGCACCAGGTCGCCCGGCTCGGCGTTGGCCTTGATGTAGTCGGCGGCCTCCTTGAGGCCCGCCACCGTGACGCAGCCGGGGATCAGCGCCGCCAGATCCTCGGACGAGACGCTGCCGTCGTCCACCTCGCGGCTGCCCATGATGGGAGTCAGCACCACCCGGTCGGCGGCGGACAGCACCTGGGCGAACTCGTGGAGCAGCGCCTTGGTGCGGCTGTAGGTGAAGGGCTGGTCCACCGCCCATACCCGCTTGTAGCCCAGTTCCCTGGCGGTGGCCAGGGTGGCCGCCACCTCGGTGGGATGGTGGGCGTAGTCGTCCACGATGGTCACGCCGTTGCGCTCGCCCAGCACCTCAAAGCGGCGCCCGGCGCCCGCGAAGCTGCGGGCCGCGGCCTCGGCGGCGCCGGGCTCCAGGCCCAGCGCCCGCGTGCAGCTGACCATGGCCAGCGCGTTGTAGATGTTGTGGTAGCCCGGCGTGGAAAGGGTCAGGTGGGCGTAGTAATTGTCCCACTCCAGCACGTCGAACTCAAAGAAGCCGGGCTTATACTCCCGGATGTTCACCGCCCGGTAGTCCGCCGGCTGCTTGATGGCGAAGGTGCGCACCGTGCGGTCGATGCTGCTGATGACCTGGATGACCCCCTCGTCGTCGGCGTTGGCCACAATGGTGTTGGTGGCCATCAGCGCGAACTTCTTGAAGGCCAGCTTCAGCTGGCCCATGGTGCCGTAGTAGTCCAGATGGTCGTTGTCGATGTTCAGCAGCACCGCGATGTGGGGGGTGAGGCGCAAAAAGGTCTCGGCGTACTCGCAGGCCTCCACCACGATGCAGTTGCCGGTGCCAGCCTTGCCGTAGCCGCCGATCAGGGGCAGTTTGCCGCCGATCACCGCCGCGGGGTCCCGCCCCGCCAGTTCCAGCATGGTGGTGATCATGCAGGTGGTGGTGGTTTTGCCGTGGGTGCCCGCCACGCAGACGCTGTGGGGGTACAGCCGGCTCACATAGCCCAGCAGCACGCTGCGCTCCAGCGTGGGGATGCCCCGGGCGTCCGCCTCCTGCAGTTCCGGGTTGTCGGTGTGGATGGCCGCCGAGTAGACCACCATGTCCGCCCCGATCACATTCTTCGGGTCGTGGCCCATGTGCACGGTGATGCCCAGCGCGCGCTCGGCGTCGATGATGGAGCCCTCGTTCACGTCGCTGCCGCTGATCTCGTAGCCCTTGGAGTGGAGGATCTGCACCAGCGGGTACATGCCGCTGCCGCCGATGCCGATGAAATGCAGGTGCTTCACGCCCCGGAGCAGGCCGGGGTTGTAACCGCCGATGTAGGTCATTTGGGTCACCTCAAAAACGTAATTTCGGCGAAGCGCGCTTCGCCCGCAGAGTAGGGAGAGTGTTATCCTGCATTCCATTATATAATTTTTTTGTGCTGAAATAAACACTCAAAGGGCAAAAAATGATGCGGTTTTTGCAAATTGTACCGACCGGGCCCGGCGCCGGTACCCTTTTTCGGGATTTTGCCCCGGACCGGGCAAAAAATGCGCGGCACGGGGCAAAGAGGGGCGGCCTTTTCACTTTTGCGGCGCGCGGCGCATACCATGGGTCAAATCGGCACGGGATCGGCCGGGCGGCAAAACGCCCGCGCCGTGTGTGAGGGGGGAAGGGCGATGGAAGAGAAAAGACCCGGGGTGTTCGCGGTGCTCGGCGAGGACGCCCGCCAGCGTGCGGCGGCGGACTACCTGCGGGAAAAGGGATTTGAGGTGCGCGGCCCGGAGGGCGTGGCGGCGGCCAACTGGGTGCTGCTGCCCATGCCCCTGGCGGCGGACGCGGCGGCGCTGGAGCAGCTGCTGGCCCGGGCAAGACCGGGCACGGCGGCCTTCGGCGGCCGGGTGAGCGAGGCCGCCCGGGCGGCGGCCGCCGCCGCGGGCATCCGGCTGGAAGACTATCTGTGCAGGGAGGAACTGGCGCTGCTGAACGCCATCCCCACGGCGGAGGGCTGCATCGGGCTGATCCTGCAAAACCGGCGGCGCACCGTCTGGGGCAGTTCCATGCTGGTGCTGGGCTTCGGGCGGTGCGGCCAGGCGCTGGCGGTGCGGCTGGCGGCGCTGGGCGCGCATGTCACGGTGGCGGCCCGCAGCCCGGCGCAGCGGGCCCTGGCCTTGAGCCTGGGGCTGGCGGCGGTGCCGATGGATGCGGTGGACGGCCTGCTGGAAGGCGCGGAGGTGGCGGTGAACACGGTGCCCGCCCCCGTGCTGGACGCGGCCCGGCTGCAAAAGCTGCCGGCGGGCGCGCTGGTGATCGACCTGGCCAGCCTGCCCGGCGGCACCGATTTTGAGGCGGCGAAGGTGTTGGGGGTGCGGGCCATCCACGCCCTCAGCCTGCCGGCCCGCTGCGCGCCGGTGACGGCGGGGCAGTTCGTGGCTCAGGCGGTGCTGGCCATGCTCAGAGAAAGGGGAGAGGGGTTTTGAAAGAGACAACGCGTGTGGTGTGGGCGATGTGCGGCAGCTTCTGCACCTTTGAAAAGACGCTGCATGTGATGGAAGGGATGATCCGCGACGGGGCACAGGTGCTGCCGCTGATGAGTTTCAACGCCGCCGGGCTGGACACCCGTTTCGGAACGGCGGAGAGCTGGAAGCGAAAGCTGGCGGACGTGACCGGCAGCCGCCCCATCGAGACCTTGCAGGGCGCGGAGCCCCTGGGCCCGCAGAATATGGCGGACGCCATGATCGTGGCGCCCTGCACCGGCGCCACGCTGGCGAAGCTGGCCGCCGGCATCAGCGACACGCCGGTGACCCTGGGCGTCAAGAGCATGCTGCGGGGCGCGAAGCCGGTGGTGCTGGCGGTGAGCACCAACGACGGCCTTTCCGCCAGCCTGGAGAACCTGGCAAAGCTGCTCAACCGCAAGAACTACTATCTGGTGCCCTTTACCCAGGACGATTACCTGAAAAAGCCCACCAGCCTGCAAAGCGACTTTTCCCTCATCGCCGACACGCTGGAGTGCGCATTGCGGGGCCGGCAGCTGCAGCCGGTGCTCAGCGAGTGAACAGGAAAGGCGGCCCCCGGAGCCACAGGCTCCGGGGGCCGCCTCTGCGTTCAAAGGATGCCCCGCTCGGTGATCACCAGGTCGGCGGGCTGGTCGTGCTCCTCGGCGGGCAGATGGGGGAACACCGCCGCGGAGGGGCAGAAGATCACCCGCGCCGCCCCGCTGCGGGCGAAAAAGCGGTCGTACACGCCGCCGCCGTGGCCCAGGCGGGTGCCGTCCGGCGCGGCGGCCAGGCAGGGCGCCACGATCAGGTCGATGGCGGCAGGGTCCACCACCGGAAGGGTGTAGGGCGGTTCCAGAATGCCGTGGGGCCCCCTGCGCAGGGCGAACAGCGCCGCCACCCGGTGCGCCTCCATCCGCCCGTCCTCATACTGGCGGGGCAGGCAGAGCGCCCGCCCCTGGCGCAGCGCCGCGTGCAGAAGGGGCTGGGTGTCCGGCTCGGTGGGGGTGCTCATGAAGCAGAGCACCGTGCGGGCGGTGTTCCACACCGGCAAAAGCCGCAGATATTCGAACATCGCCTCGCCCCAGCGGCGGGTGTCCTCCGGCGTGCAGCCGGCAAGGCGCGCCCGGGCCTCGGCGCGGGCCTCCTTTTTTTGTTCCGCAATGCTTTTCTGTTCCATCCGGAGCCTCCTCTTTTCCTGCCATATCCATCCCATTATACCACTGTCCCCCTCGTTTTTTAAACAAAATGTGGAAATTTTGTGCACCTCTTGTGCGCCACAGTAAAATTTATGTATAATATTCCAGAACATGCCCGTTGCCCGGCCGCCTTTTCGGCGGCGCCGGCGCGGTTTTGAAGATATTCTGAAGGCAAAGGGACGTTGGTCTTGAAAAGATTTTTTGCTGCACTCTGCGGGGCGGCGCTCACCGCCGCCCTCTTCGCGCCCGCCGCGCTGGCCTACCAGGGGCCTTCGGTAAGCTGCGAGGCCTACATCGTCATGGACGCGGACACCGGCCAGGTCATCATGGAGAAGAATGCCGACGAGGTGCTCTATCCCGCCTCCATCACCAAGATCATGACCATGGCGCTGGCGCTGGAAAAGGCCCAGGGCCAGCTGGACACCCAGCTCACCGTGAGTTACGACGCGGTGCACCAGCTGGAATATGGCTCCTCCCACATCGCCCTGCAGGAGGGGGAGGTGGTGCGGCTGGAGGATGTGCTCTACGGCACCGAACTGGAGAGCGCCAACGACGGCGCCAACGTGCTGGCGGAGTACATCGGCGGCACCATCCAGGGCGGGGTGGACGCCATGAACCAGAAGGCCGCCGCGCTGGGGCTTGCGAACACCCACTACATGAACCCCCACGGCCTGCACGATGACGACCACTACACCACCGCCCGGGACATGGCCACCATCACCCGCTGGGCGCTGAGCGTGCCGGGCTTTGAGGAGATCTTCTGCCGCACCGACCCCTGGACTATGGCGCCCACCAACAAGCAGCCCCAGGAGCGGGTGTTCCACTGCACCGACTGGATGCGCATCTCCGGCGACTACTACCGCACCTACGCCAAGGGCTCCAAGAACGGCTTTCACGACCAGGCCCTCACCACCTTCGTCAACTACGCCGAGCAGAACGGCGTGCGCCTGATCTCGGTGGAACTGAAGTGTCAGATGCTGGAGGACAAGTTCCGGGACGCCTGCGCCATCCTGGACTACGCCTTCGAGAACTTCTCCCGGGTGGAGATCCCCGCCCCCGCCGAGGCATTTCAGGTGCCGGTGGTGGGCGGCGGCGAGGCGCTGGGCAACGCCCTGGTGCAGCCCCAGAGCGCCACGGCGCTGCTGAACAAAAACCTCACCACCGACGGCATCACGGTGGACTACCAGATCCCCGACCGCTATGTGCTGGGCCAGCCCTTTGCCGCCAGCGTGACCTATTCGCTGCCGGAAAACGACTACCAGCCCTCGGCCCTGGGCTCGGCGACGCTCTCGGTGAGCGGGGTGAGCGAGGTGCTGGCCGCCAGCACCTATATCCCCGCCTCCTCCCTGGAGCCGGAGCAGAATCCGGTGGCCATCGCGGTGGCCGCGGCGGCCGCGGCCATGGCCCTGGTGCTGGGGGTGCGCCTGTGGCGCAAGGCCGGCGCAAAGCGCCCCGCCGCGGCCAGCGGCGCCCAGTGGGAGATCATCACCCGCAAACCCCTGCCCGCCGAGCCGCCCCCCTGGCAGACCCGGGCGACCGACCCCGCGCCCCGCAGCCGCACAAAGCCCCCCGGCCGGGATTGACCGGGGGCAAAACCCCTGAAACGAGGCCCCGCTCATGGCGAACACCTGCCGGCGGGGCTTTTTTCAGGCCCCGCGGCGGACGGCTTTTTGTTGCGTTTTGAGGTGGGATAGGGTACAATATATCGTGGTGATTTTTGTGCGGCCGCAGCCGCGGAAAGGCAAGGGAACAAGATGAACATCCTGCCCAACGATCTGGGCCGTCAGTACAGCCTCCACGCCCCGGAGTACGAGGCGAAGGCGCTGGAGGTGCTGCGCAGCGGCTGGTACATCCTGGGCCGCGAGGTGGAGCAGTTCGAAACCGAGTGGGCCGGGTACATCGGCGCCAAATACTGCGTGGGCCTTGCCAGCGGGCTGGATTCTTTGTGGATCAGCTTCAAGCTGCTGGGCATCGGCCGGGGGGACGAGGTGATCGTCTCCGCCAACGCCTACATCGCCTGCGTCATGGGCATCTCCATCAACGGGGCCACCCCGGTGTTCGTGGAGCCGGACCAGTACGACAACATCGACGCGGAGAAGATCGAGGCCGCCGTCACCCCCCGCACCAAGGCCATCCTGGCGGTGCATCTGTTCGGCCAGAGCTGCGACATGACCCGCATCATGGGCATCGCCGCCCGCCACGGCCTCCGGGTGGTGGAGGACTGCGCCCAGAGCCACGGCAACCACTGGCAGGGGCAGACGGTGGGCACCTTCGGGGACGTGGGCTGCTTTTCCTTTTATCCCACCAAGGGCTGCGGCGCCTTCGGCGACGCGGGCTGCATCGTCACGAACGACGAGGCCCTGGCCCAAAAGTTCCGGGTGTTCCGCAACTACGGCAGCGAAAAGCGCTACCACAATCAGGTGGTGGGCACCAACTCCCGGCTGGACGAATTGCAGGCGGGCCTTTTGCGGGTGAAATTGCAGCACCTGCCCCAGTTTGACGCCGAGCGCCGGGCCATCGCCGGGCGGTACCTTGAGGAACTGAAACACCCCCGCATCCGCCTGCCCCGGGTGCGCCCGGGGGCGGACAGCACCTGGCACCAGTTTGTGATCCATGTGGAAAAGGGCCGGGACGAGCTGGCCGCCTATCTGAAGGAGAAGGGCATCGGCACCATCATCCACTATCCCATCCCGCCCCATCTGTCGGAGGCCTACCGGTACCTGGGCAAAAAGCGGGGGGATTATCCCATCGCCGAGCGCTACGCCGACGAGGTGCTCAGCCTGCCCATGTACAACGGCATGACCGAAGAGGAACAGACCTATGTGATCGAGGCCATCAACGCCTGGGAGCCCTGATATGCTGAAAAACGACAATTACGACCGGGTGAAGCTGCTGTCCTTTGCCGACCTTGGCGACGAGCGGGGCAGCCTCATCGTGGTGGAGGGCGCGCAGCAGGTGCCCTTTGAGATCAAGCGGGTGTTTTACATGTACGGCAGCGACGCCACCGTGGTGCGCGGCCAGCACGCCAACCGGCGCACCGAGTTCGTGCTCATCAACGTGGCGGGCCGCAGCAAGGTGCGGGTGGACGACGGCTGCGGCCGCCAGGAGGTCTTTTCGCTGGACAGACCCAACACCGGCATCTACATCCCCCGCATGGTGTGGAAGGATATGTACGATTTTTCCCCCGACAGCGTGCTGCTGGTCCTGGCCAGCGAGCACTACGACGGGGGCGAATACCTGCGGGACTACGAGGGCTTCAAGGCCGCGCTGGCCGCGGGCGATCAGGAGTAAAGGGGTAAAACGATGGGAAAATTCAAATTCATTGAGACGGAACTGCCGGGGGTGCTCATCGTGGAGCCCACCGTCTTCGGCGACGCCCGGGGCTACTTCATGGAGACCTTCCAGAAGGAGGAGTTCGCCGCCGCCGGCATCACCGACGAGTTCGTGCAGGACAACCAGTCCCGCTCCTCCCGGGGCGTTTTGCGGGGGGTGCACTTTCAGAAGGAGCACACCCAGGGCAAGCTGGTGCGGGTGACGAAGGGCGAGGTGTTCGACGTGGCGGTGGACTGCCGGCCCCACAGCCCCTTCTTCGGCAAATGGACCGGCGTGACCCTGAGCGAGGAGAACAAGCGCCAGTTCTATGTGCCCAAGGGCTTTGCCCACGGCTTTCTGGTGCTGAGCGACGTGGCGGAGTTCTGCTATAAATGCACCGACTACTACGACCCCGCCTCCGAGGGTGGCATCCCCTACGACGACGCCACCGTGGGCATCCGGTGGCCGGACTGCGGGTGTGAATACCTTTTGAGCGAAAAGGACAAACACCACACCCCCTTCGCAAGCCAGAGCTTTGAGTATTTTGAGAGGTGGTAAAGCCCTTGGGCACGGTCAAATTGTATCTGAAGGATTTCATCCGCTACCGGTACCTGCTCTATAACCTCATCAGCCGGGACTTCAAGCTGAAGTACCGCCGCAGCGTGCTGGGCGTGGCCTGGAGCGTGCTCAACCCCCTGCTCATGTGCGGGGTGATGGTGGTGGTGTTCGGCAACCTGTTCCAGTTCCGGGGCGAGGGCATCACCAACTATCCGGTGTATCTGGTCATCGGCCAGCTGATGTTCACCTTCTTCCGGGAGTCCACCACCATGGCCATGGGCAGCGTGATGGCCAACGCCATGCTGCTGCGCAAGGTGTACATCCCCAAATACATCTTCCCGCTGGAGAAGACCTGCTTCGGCCTGGTGAACTACTTCTTCAGCTTTGTGGCCCTCATCATCATCATGCTCATCACCCGCAGCCCGCTGCACCCCACGGTGCTGCTGGCGGTGTATCCCATCCTCACCATGTTCCTGTTCAGCCTGGGGGTGGGGCTGGTGCTCTCCACCATGGCGGTGTTCTTCCGGGATGTCATCCATCTGTGGGAGGTGTTCACCACCATCCTGATGTACTTCTCCGCTATTTTTTACGACCCGGCCCAGTTCGGCAACCTGTATCTGGAGACGCTCATCAAGTTCAACCCGATCTACTGGTACATCACCGCCTTCCGCGCCGCCGTGCTGGAAGGCCAGCTGCTCACCTTCAACATGGTGATCATCTGCGGGGCGTGCAGCCTGGCCATGCTGGCCTTCGGCCTCTTGGTGTTCAAAAAGAACCAGGACAAGTTCGTCCTGTATATGTGAGGGAGGGCGAAGGATGGAACCCATCATCCAAGTAAACAACGTGTCCATGCGCTTCAACCTCGCCAAGGAAAAAAGCGAGAGCCTGAAGGAATACTTTTTGCAGATCGCCCACGGCAAGCTGAAGTTCGACGAGTTCTACGCGCTGAAAAACGTCAGCCTCACTGTGCAGCCGGGGGATTTCTACGGCCTGATCGGCCTGAACGGCAGCGGCAAATCCACCCTGCTCAAGGTCATCAGCGGCGTCTACAAGCCCACCAGCGGCAGCTGCACCGTGCGGGGCACCATCGCCCCCCTCATCGAGCTGGGCGCCGGCTTTGACATGGACCTCACCGCCCGGGAGAATATCTTTTTGAACGGCGCGGTGCTGGGCTTCACCCCGAAGTACATCAAGGAGCAGTTCGACGAGATCGTGGAGTTCAGCGAACTGCACGAGTTCCTGGACGTGCCGCTGAAGAACTACTCCAGCGGCATGGTGGCCCGCATCGCCTTCGCCATTGCCACCATCACAAAGCCCGACATCCTCATCGCCGACGAGATCCTGAGCGTGGGCGACTTTCTGTTCCAGCAAAAGTGCGAGGAGCGGATGCAGAAGCTGATGAGCGGCGGCACCACGGTGATCCTGGTGAGCCACTCCATCGAGCAGATCGAGCGGATGTGCAACAAGGTGGCCTGGCTGGAGCACGGGCGCATCAAGATGGACGGCGCCACCGACGAGGTGTGCGACGCCTACAAACAGACCACCCGGGACGCCGAGTGACCCAACCGAACAGCCAGGAGAGCAAGGCCCCCTGGCTGTTTTGCGCAAAAAGGAGAGAAGACCCAACATGCCGGACAAAAAAGAACTGGAGGCGCCCCTGCCCGCCGACGTTGCCAAAGCGGACAGCGTGGGCGGCATGGCCCGCCGTCTGCTGGACCCCGCCCACATCAGGCAGGTGGCCGCCTGGTGCGCGAAGGTGGGCCGGGAGGAGGGCCTTGAGGCCCTGTGGCGGGAGGTGGACTTCCGCGTGCGGCTGGCCTTTCACCGGGACACCTGGCGCTACCGGGCCGATCTGCCCACCCGCCGCCAGCTGAAGGCCCAGCGGGCCGAGAACCTGGCCGGGCCCACCATCAGCGTCTGCGTGCCTCTTTACAACACCCCGGCGCCCTTTCTGCGCCAGATGGTAAACAGCGTGCTGGCCCAGAGCTACCCCCGCTGGCAGCTGGTGCTGGCGGACGCCTCCGACGCCGCCCATCCGCAAGTGGGCCGCATCGCCCGGTGCTTTGCAAAAAAAGACGAGCGCATCCGCTATCTCAAGCTGGAAACGAACGGCGGCATCGCCGCCAACACCAACGCGGCCCTGGCCGCCGCCACCGGCGACTGGCTCACCCTGCTGGACCACGACGATGTGCTCTACCCCAATGCCCTCTACCGGGTGGCAAAGGAGGCGCTGGCCGGGGCGGATTTTGTCTACTCCGACGAAATTGTCCTCTCGGCGGACTTAAAGCATCTGGTGGACTACCACTTCAAGCCCGACTTTGAGCCGGACTATCTGCGGGGCTGCAACTACATCACCCATCTGGCCGCCTTCTCCCGGGCCCTGTTCGACCGGGCGGGGGGCGGCGAGCGCAGCGAGTACGACGGCAGCCAGGATTTTGAGATCATCCTGCGCCTCACCGAGCACGCCCAAAAGGTATCCCACATCCCCTATGTGCTGTATATCTGGCGCAGCCACGCCGGCAGCACCGCCGCCGGCATGGAGGCCAAGCCCTACGCCCTGGCGGCGGGGGAGAGGGCCATCGACGACCACCTGAAACGGGTGGGCCTGGAAGGAACGGCAACGCGCATCGAGGGCTGCCCCGGCGCCTACCGGGTGAAGTACGCCCTCACCGGCACCCCCCTCATCAGCGTGCTCATCCCCAATAAGGACCACGTCGACGACCTGGACCGCTGCCTTGCCAGCCTGTATGCAAAAGCGGGCTACGACAATTTCGAGGTGCTGGTGGCGGAGAACAACTCCGCCGACCCGGCCACCTTCGCCTATTACGAAGAGGCGCGGAAAAAGTACCCTCGCCTGCGGGTGGTGGTCTACGAGGGCGGCTTCAACTTCGCGGCGGTGAACAACTTCGCCCGGCGGGCGGCAAAGGGCGAACAGCTGCTGCTTTTAAACAACGACATCGAGCTGCTCAGCGATGGGTTTTTGGCCGAGATGCTCATGTACAGCCAGCGCCCGGATGTGGGCTGCGTGGGGGCCAAGCTCTACTACCCCGACGACCGCATCCAGCACGCGGGGGTGTTCCTCGGCATCGGCGGCACCGCCGGCCACAGCCACAAGAGCCACCCCCGGGCCTCGGCGGGCGACCTCTACCGGCTGGCCACGCCCCAGAACCTGCTGGCGGTCACCGGCGCCTGCCTGATGGTGAAAACCGCCCTCTACGACGAGATGGGCGGGCTGGACGAGGAGAACTTCGCCGTGGCCTACAACGACATCGACCTGTGCCTGAAACTGTGGAAAAA
Organism: Candidatus Allofournierella merdavium; assembly: GCF_944382735.1. Classification (NCBI taxonomy): domain Bacteria; kingdom Bacillati; phylum Bacillota; class Clostridia; order Eubacteriales; family Oscillospiraceae; genus Allofournierella; species Candidatus Allofournierella merdavium. The sequence goes on from NZ_CALWND010000006.1 coordinate 176,069, forward strand.
GGGCCTCACCAACGTGTTCACCCCCTACGCCGAGGCCTACCACTACGAGAGCAAGAGCCGCGGGCTGGACACCCTGAGCGAGAACGCCCGCCGATATGAGGGGGAGAAGGCCCGCTTCATCGCCAAGTACGGCGACATGATCGCCGCGGGCGACCCCTACTACAACCGGCATTTCAACCTTCTGTTTGAAAACTACGGCCTGAAGTGAGAGCCGCGGGGGCCGGATTTTGGAGACGAGAGCCATGAAACTGAAACTCAAACGCATCCGGGAACTGCTGGGCTACGCCGCGGAACTTGTGAAAAGCGAGGGCTTTTTTGCCATGGCCCGGCGGGCGCTGGGCTTTTTCCGTCGGCGTTTTTTCGGCAAGCGGGCCCGCTATCTGCCCAAACAAAAGGTCCTCCAGGCCCAGCGGGCGGATGTGGCGGCCCGCTGGCAGAACGGCGCGGCGCTGCCCCTCATCAGCGTCTGCGTGCCGCTGTACAATACGCCCGAGCCCTATCTGCGGCAGTTTCTGGCCAGCGTCTTTGACCAGACCAGCACCCGCTGGGAGCTGTGCCTGGCGGACGCCTCCGACGAACAGCACGCCTATGTGGGGGAGATCGTGGCCCAGCGGGCGGCCTTCGCGGAAAAAATCGCCCCGGCGGCCAGCCGGGTGAAGTATGTCAAGGTGGAGAACAGGGGCATCAGCGCCAACACCAACGCGGCGGCGGCCCTGGCCACCGGCGAGTATCTGGCCCTGGCGGACCACGACGACATCCTGGCCCCCCACGCCGTCTACACCCTGCAGATGGCCATCCTGGACAGCGGCGCCGATTTTCTCTACAGCGACGAGGCCCTCTTCAAAAAGAGCATCCGCCGGCCCACGGTGGCCCACTTCAAGCCGGATTTCGCCCCGGACTATCTGGTGTGCTGCAACTACATCTGCCACCTTTCCGCCTTCAAGCGCAGCCTTTATTTTGAACTGGGCGGCGAGCGGACCGAGTGCGACGGCAGCCAGGACCACGACCTCTTTCTGCGCATCACCGACCGGCTGGACGAGACCCAGATCTATCACATCCCCCAGGTGCTCTACTACTGGCGGGTGCACGGCGGCTCCACCAGCGGCGGCACCGCCGCCAAGCCCTATGTGGCCAAGGCGGCCAAAAAGGCCATCGCCGACCATCTGGAGCGCACCGGCCAGCGGGGCGAGGTGCGGGACGGCCTGTTCCCCAGCACCTACAAGGTGGACTACGAGATCGAGGGCGAGCCGCTGGTGAGCATCCTCATCCCCAACATGGACCATACGGACGATCTGGAAAAGTGCCTCTCCTCGGTGTACAAAAAGACCAGCTGGCAGAATTTCGAGGTCATCGTCATCGAGAACAACTCCAAAGAGGCGGCCACCTTCGACTATTACAAGCGCATCACCGGTCCGGAGGGATACCCCCGCTGCCGGGTGGTGGAGTACAAGGCCGAGGGGGGCTTCAACTTCTCCGCCATCAACAACTTCGGACGCAGGGCGGCAAAGGGCGACTACCTGCTGCTGCTCAACAACGACGTGGAGGTCATCAACCGGGGCTGGCTCACCGAGATGCTGATGCAGGCCAGCCGGCCGGGGGTGGCCATGTGCGGGGCGATGCTCTACTACCCCGACGACACCATCCAGCACGCGGGCATCATCACCGGCCTGGGGGGCTACGCCGGCCACAGCCACAAGTACCGGCCCCGCTCCTCCGGCGGCTACATGTTCCGGGCCGCCACCGTGCAGGATTTTTCCGCCGTCACCGCCGCCTGCCTGCTGGTGCGCGCCGCGGTGTTCGACGGCCTGGGCGGCCTGGACGAGGGCTTCACCGTGGCTTTCAACGACGTGGACTTCTGCCTGCGGGCAAGGCGGGCCGGCTGGCGGGTGGTCTGGACGCCCTACGCCCAGCTCTACCACTACGAGAGCAAGAGCCGGGGCATCGACGAGAAGGACAAGGCCAAAAAGCAGCGCTTTGCCGGCGAGCAGAAGCGCCTCACAGACCGTTTTGGCCGGGAGAACCTCACCCGCGATCCCTACTATAACCCCGGCCTCACCCTGGACCGGGAGGACTTTTCCGAGAGCGGCGATTTGCGCCACCTGCAAAACTGCATGCCGGGCTGAGAAGGCAGACGGCAAAACGTCTCCCCGCCGCCCGCGGGCCGAAATTCTTCCCGTGCCCCGGCAGGGGGGCGGCGTCTCACCCCCACGAGCGCCGAAGCTCTGTCCGGCCCGTCTCGGCGGAGGGGCGCTTTACCCGCCTGTTGCGAGCCCCGCCGTTCTTCTCGCCCTGGCGGAGAGCGGCGCTCTCCCCGTTCCGCCGCGTGTGCCGCGGCTCCGCCCGGCCCGCCCGGCGGAGGGCGGCATCTTCCTCGCCCCGCCGGCGTCGCTTCCCGGCGGGCGGCCCCAAAAGGGCAGGGGGGCCGCTTTGGGGCCCGGCCTTCGCCATATCTGCCCCGCGGCGCGAACAAGAGCAATAGATATTGTGTATTGACAAGCAAAAACGGCTGCTGTATACTGAATATTGTTTTCACAGCAAAACACCGCCCTCACAACTGACGGAATTTCGTGGGAGACCACGGGGGAGTGAGGCGCGGGCAATATGCCGACCGTCTGGGCAACACCGCATCGTCTGCGGTGCTGCCCTTTTTTGTTGGCAGCGCCGCCCGCCGAAAGGAGATCTTCGCAATGATGGAACAGTGGAACGGTTTTGTGCCCGGCGCATGGCAGAATAGTATCAATGTTCGGGATTTTATCCAAAAAAATTACAAACCGTATACCGGCGACGACAAATTTCTCGCCGGCCCTACCCCCCGCACCGACCGGCTGATGAAAAAGCTGAACGAGTTGATGGCCGCCGAGCGGGAAAAGGGCGGCGTGCTGGACGTGGACACCGAGACGGTCACCAGCCTGCTCACCTTCGCCCCAGGGTATCTGGACAGGGAAGACGAGCTGATCGTGGGCCTGCAGACCGACGCGCCCTTAAAGCGGGGCGTCAACCCCTTCGGCGGCATCCGCATGGCCCGCAGCGCCTGCGAGGCCTACGGCTACAAGCTGTCGGACAAGATCGAGGAGGAATTCCGCTACCGCACCACCCACAACGACGGTGTGTTCCGGGTGTACGGCCCCGAGACCCGGGCCGCCCGGCACTGCGGTCTCATCACCGGCCTGCCCGACGCCTACGGCCGGGGCCGGATCATCGGCGACTACCGCCGGGTGGCCCTCTACGGGGTGGACCGGCTGGTGGCGGAAAAACAAAAGGACATGGACGAACTGCACCGCCGGGACATGACCGACGACGTCATCCGCCTCATCGAGGAGGTGTGGCGGCAGATCGACTTTTTGAACAAGCTGGCCGAGATGGCAAAGGGCTACGGCTGCGACATCCGCCGCCCCGCCGCCACCGCCCGCGAGGCGGTGCAGTGGCTCTACTTCGGCTACCTCGGGGCCATCAAGGAGCAGAACGGCGCGGCCATGAGCCTGGGCCGCACCAGCACCTTCCTGGACATCTACTTCGAGCGTGACCTGGCCGCCGGCGCGCTGGACGAGCAGGGCGCCCAGGAGCTGATGGACCAGTTCGTGATGAAGCTGCGGATGGCCCGCCACCTGCGCACCCCCGCCTACAACGAGCTGTTCGGCGGCGACCCCATGTGGATCACCGAGTCGGTGGGCGGCATGGGCGAGGACGGCCGCACCCTCGTCACCAAAAATTCTTTCCGGGTGCTGCACACCCTCTACAACCTGGGGCCCGCCCCCGAACCCAACCTCACGGTGCTCTGGGCCGAGGCGCTGCCCGAGGGCTTCAAGACCTTCTGCGCCAAGGTCTCCTGCGACACCGACGCCATCCAGTACGAGAACGACGACCTGATGCGCCCCGTCTACGGCGACGACTACGCCATCGCCTGCTGTGTCTCCGCCATGCGGGTGGGCAAGGACATGCAGTTCTTCGGCGCCCGCACCAACCTGCCGAAACTGCTGCTCATGTCCCTCAACGGCGGGCGGGACGAGGTGAAAAACGAGCAGGTGGGCCCGGTGAGCCAGGTCTACCCGGGCGAGTATCTGGACTACGACGAGGTTTGCCGCCGGCTGGACTTCTACCGCGCCTGGGTGGCGCGGCTCTACGCCAACACCATGAACGTCATCCACTACATGCACGACAAATACGCCTACGAGAAGCTGCAGATGGCCCTGCACGACACCGAAGTGCACCGCTACATGGCCTTCGGCATCGCGGGCCTCAGCGTGCTGGCCGATTCCCTCTCCGCCATCAAATACGCCAAGGTGCGCTGCGTGCGGGACGAGGCCACCGGCCTCATCAAGGACTTTGCGGTGGAAGGGGAGTACCCCGCCTACGGCAACGACGACGACCGGGTGGACTCCATCGCCGCCGAGCAGGCCCGCCTCTTCTTTGAGGAACTGAAAAAGCACCCCCTCTACCGGAACGCCGAGCCCACCCTCTCGGTGCTCACCATCACCTCCAACGTGGTCTACGGCAAAAAGACCGGCGCCACCCCCGACGGCCGCAAGGCGGGCGAGCCCTTCGCCCCCGGCGCCAACCCCATGCATGGCCGGGAGAAGAGCGGCGCGCTGGCCAGCCTCAACTCGGTGGCGAAGATCAAATACGATTGCTGCAAGGACGGCATCTCCAACACCTTCTCCATCCTGCCCGAGGCCCTGGGCAAGACCGAGGCCGAGCGGTGGGGCAACCTGGTGGTGCTGCTGGACGGCTACTTTGCCCAGATGGCCCACCACCTGAACGTGAACGTGATGAACCGCCAGATGCTCCAGGAGGCCTACGACGATCCCTCGAAATACCCGAACCTCACCATCCGGGTCTCCGGCTACGCGGTGAACTTCCACAAGCTCAGCCGCGAGCAGCAGCGGGAGGTCATCCGCCGCACCTTCCACAGCGCGATGTGAGGCCGCGCAACGCCGGCCCCGGCGGCCCCGCGCACAAACCATCCGGCACGGCCCTTCTGCGGGCGCACCGCCCCGGCGGCCGCCTTTGCCCCGAAAGGAGGAAAATCCATGGAACCTTCCGCCCCCGTCGGGCGCGTCCACTCCTTCCAGTCCCTCGGCGCGGTGGACGGCCCCGGCCTGCGCTATGTGGTGTTCTTCCAGGGCTGCCCCTTGCGCTGCGCCTACTGCCACAACCCGGACACCTGGGCCTTTGACGGCGGGCAGCAGGTCACGGTGGAGGATGTGCTGCAAAAGGTGCGCCGCTGCGCGCCCTACATCAAGAAAAAGGGCGGCGTCACCCTCACCGGCGGCGAGCCGCTGGCCCAGAGCGGTTTCGCCGCGGCGCTGCTGGCAGCCCTTTCGGCGGAGGGCTACCACACCGCGCTGGACACCTCCGGCGCGGCGGGCCTGGAAACCGCCGCAAAGGTGCTGGAACACACCGACCTGGTGCTGGCCGACCTGAAATTCACCACCGAGGAGGACTATCGCCGAAACACCGGCGGCAGCCTGGCGCACACGCTGGAATTTCTCGACCTCTGCCGGAAGATGGGCCGCCCGGTGTGGCTGCGGCATGTGGTGGTGCCCGGCCTCAACGACGGCCCCGCCGCGGCGGAACGCCTGGCGGCGCTGGCAAAGCGGTATGAGAATGTGGAAAAGGTGGAACTGCTGCCCTTCCGCAACCTCTGCATTGAAAAATACGCCGCCCTGGGCATCCCCTTCCCGCTGCAAAACACCCCCCCGGCGGGCGAGGAGCACCTCAGGCCCTTTTACGCGGCGCTGGGCCACCTGGCCGCACCGGCGAAATAAAAGAGAAGCGCCCTTTGGAGAAACTCTCCAAAGGGCGCTTTCGCGTCTGTCACTTTTGGGGCCGCCGGGGATTTGCGCCAGGGGCGTCTTTGCCCCTCTGCGCGCCCGGCTTTCTGCCGCCGGGCTTTTTCTTTCGCACGCTCCAGCCGAACTTGCCCAGCTGTTTGCCCAGGGCGTAGTAGTCCCCGTGGGCGTAGGCCAAAAGGCCCGCCTTTTCCAGGTGCAGCTTGCCCGCGCTGTCCAGCAGGGCCTCGTCCACATCCACCGCCACCACGTCCGCCAGAAACAGGTCGTGGCTGCCCAGCTCAATGCGCTGGAACACCCGGCACTCCAGATTCACCGGGCTCTCCGCCAGCAGGGGGCAGCCCACCTTGGAGGCAGGGGCGGCGTGCAGGCCCATGGCGGAAAACTTGTCCAGTTCTCTGCCGCTCTTCACGCCGCACCAGTCCACCGCCCTGGCCAGCGCCACGGTGGGCAGGTTGATGACGAACTCGCCCGAATCCCGAATGAGGCCGTAGCTGTGGCGGGTGGGCCGAACAGAAATGGACACCCGGGGCGGCTGGGTGCACACCGTGCCCGCCCAGGCGATGGTGATGAGGTTGGCGCTCTGCCCCTCGCCGCAGCTCACCAGCACCGGGGGCACCGGGCCCAGCAGGGCGCTGCCCGGCCAGGCCAGCTTTTTCTCACTCATGGGCGCCCTCCCCGAAGGTGGTCTCGCTGATGATGTAGCGGGGCCGGGCCTTGGTCTCCATGTAAATTTTGCCGATGTACTCGCCGATCACCCCGAGGCAGAGCAGCTGGATGCCGCCCATGAAGCAGACGATGGAGATGGTGCTGGCCCAGCCGGCCACCGTGTGCCCCAGCAGCGCCGCCACCACCGCCCAGATCACCCCGATGAAGCTGATGCAGGAGACGAATATGCCAAAGCCGGTGATGAGGCGGATGGGCTTCACCGACAGGCTGGTGATGCCGTTGAAGGCCAGGGCCAGCATCTTCTTCAGGGGGTAGTGGCTTTCGCCCGCCAGCCGCTCGGCCCGCTCGTAGTACACGCTGGTGCTCTTGAAGCCCACCAGCGGCACCATGCCCCGCAAAAAGATATTCACCTCTTTGAAGTTGGCAAACTCCTTCAGCACCCGGCTGCTCAACAGGCGGTAGTCCGCATGGTTGAACACCACCTGCGCCCCCATCCAGTTCATCAGCTTATAAAAACTCTCGGCGGTGAAACGCTTGAAAAAGGTGTCGGTGTCCCGCCTGGAGCGCACGCCGTACACCACGTCGCAGCCGTCCAGATAGGCCTTCACCATCTCGTCCATGGCATTGATATCATCCTGGCCGTCGCAGTCGATGCTGATGGTGATGTCGCAGCGGTCCTTCACTGTCAAAAGCCCTCCCAGCAGGGCGTTCTGGTGGCCCCGGTTGCGGGAGAGGCAGATGCCCTCCGCCAGCTCCTCTTTTGCGGCGAGATCCCGGATGATGGGCCAGGTGTCGTCCTTCGAGCCGTCGTTCACGAACACCGCCCGGCTGCCCGGGGCGATGAGGTTTGCGGCCATCAGGTCCCGCAGCTTTTGCAGGAACATGGGGGCGGTGACCGGCAGCACCTGCTGTTCGTTGTAGCAGGGGATGACGATGTACAAAACCGGAAGTTTCTCCATTTTCTTTCCTCCAAAGCCTCAGCGCTGGTATTCCCGGGCGAGGGCCGCCCGATCCAGGATCTTGAAGCTGTTTTTATAGGTCTCGATCAGGCCCTGGGCCCGCATCCGGGAGATCTCCCGGCACAGGGCGCTGCGCTCGCAGTTCAGATACTCCGCCAGCCCCGCCCGGGAAAAGGGGATGGAGAAGGTGTCCGCCCCGGCGGCCTTCGCCTGCCCCAGCAGATAGGCACACAGTTTGGAGCGCAGGCTCTTCAGGATGAGCAGGTCCACCCGGCGGCTCAAATCAAAATATTTCTCCGAGATGGTGCGCACCAGGTTCTGCATCAGCTGGCTGTGCTCCGGGTGCATCGCGGCGCAGGGGCACAGCAGCTTGCGGCAGGAGATGAACATGGCCTTGGCGGCGCTGCGTGCGGTCACCGTCACCGGGCTTTTCACCGTGCTGCCCGCCAGCACATCCCCGAACACGCTGCCCGGAGAAAGGTCGGTGATGGCCACGGCGGAACCGTCCGGCGTGGTCTTCAGGGCGGTGGCGCTGCCCTCCAGCAGAATGCCGATCTCGCCGGTGTCGTAGCCGGCCAGCAGCAGGATGTCTCCCTTTTCATACCGGCGCACCGCCGGCGCGAAACAACCCAGCAGCCGGGTGAGGCCCTCCGGGGGGATGTCCGCAAAAAGCGGCGTGCCCGCCAGCAGGGGATAGTATTCTTTCACCGGCCCCGCTCCTTTCCCTGCCAAAGATAAATAAAAAAATCACAACTGTTGCGCAGGCAACAGCAATCCGATTCTTATTATAGTAAAATCAACAGGGAAAAGCAACGCAAAGTGGGGCGAAAGCGCCCCGGGAAAGGTGGAATTTTCATGAAACAGTACTACACCCGCTTCCTCACCCGCACCGCGCTGCTGCTGGCGCTCTGTGTGGTGGTGCAGCAGTTCAAGACCGTCAGCCAGTTCATCACCGGCCCGCTGGTGAACCTGATCCTGCTGCTGGCCGCCCTGGCGGTGGGCCTTGGCAGCGGGCTGTGCATCGCGGTGCTCAGTCCCATCCTGGCTTTCCTCATCGCACCTAGCCCCGTCATGCAGCTGATGCCCCAGCTCATCGTGCTGGTGGCGGCGGGCAACGCCGTCCTGGTGATGTGCGCCTGGGCGCTGCGCAAACAGGAAAAACTCTTCTGGCTGGGCTTTCTTTTGGGCGCGGCGGCCAAGGTGGCCGTGATGGCCGGCGGGCTGCAATTCGTGCTGCTGCCCCTCTTCGGCGGCGTGCTCAACGAAAAGCAGGTGGCCACCGTCAGCACCATGTTCGGCGTCAACCAGTTCATCACCGCCCTCATCGGCGGGGTGCTGTGCACCGTGCTCTGGCCGCTGCTGCGCAAGGTCAAGGGCTTTGTGCTCCAGAAGGCGTAATATCCCTTTGTGAAAAACTGCCTCTGCCCGCTGGGGCAGGGGCAGTTTTGCGCTGTGCAAAGAACCGCGAAAAAATTTTTCGCGGTTCTTTAATTTTGCCGGGGCTGGGCCCTATAAACCGGGTGCAAGACAAAAAAGCGGCGTGCCCGCCCCGGGCCGGCAGCGGACGAAAGGGCCGGCGGCGCCGCAGGGAGGAAACTGCCCCCCGCTGGCAGAGGAGAAAGGAGTTCTCTTATGAAAAAGCAAATGGGTTTGATGGCGGTGCTCTGCGGGCTGCTCTTTATGACGGCCTGCGGCGCGTCCCCCGCCTCGGATGTGAGCGCTGCGCAGCCCGCCGACAGCGCGGTGGCGGCCAGCGCCGACCGGGGCACCGGCGGGGAAAAGAAAGCGGCCGCCCCGGCGTCGGAAAAACAGACTGGCGCCCCCGCCGGCAGCACGCCTGCCGATAAGAGCAGCACGGCCCCGGAAAAGCCGGCGGCCTCGCCGGAGGCCGCCGGCAATGAAAGCGGGGCCGCCGGGGCGAAGACGGCCGTCAACGACAAGGCATCCGGCGGTTCCGCCGGCAGTGCGGCGGGAGGAAGCGCCCCGTCCGGCGACGGGGCGGCCCAGGCGGAAGCCGCCGCCCCCGCGGCGGAGAGCGGCCAGGACAGCCAGGCGGCCCCCGTCACCGAGCCGTCCGCGCCCGCGCCCACCCCTGTTCCCGAGGCGCCGGCGGACGACGGCAGCGCCTCCGGGCAGACGGCGCATCCCAACTACTACGACGAGAACGGCAACCTGATCCCCGGCGCGCTCAACGGCACCGGCATCACGGAGGTCCCGCCGGAGTATGTGGGGTCGGGCGTGAATCCCTGGGCGGGCGGGGCCGCCGGGCAGGGCGGGGACGCCATCATCCCCGGCGACGGCAGCTGGGCGTTCGACGGCGCCAACGCCACGCCGGACGAGGCGCCGCTGCCCCCGCCGGTGGAGGAGTGGACCATCTACGACCCCTCCACCGGCGTGACTACCGACTGGGAGGGCAACGTCATCTCCCAGGAACCGGTGGAGTGAACCGGAACAACCCGGACCAAAACAAAAGGGCCTGTGCCTTGCGGCACAGGCCCTTTTGCTTGGTCACTTTTTCTGTTCTTTGGCCCGCACAAGCTCGATGGCCTCCTTGCCGGTGATGTGGTCGATTTGCATCTCCAGCATGCACAGCGGCTCCCAGTCCCGGTCGACGGCCCGCTGCAGGCCCTCGGCGGTGTCCTGGGGGGCGTATTTGCGGCCCAGCTTTTCAATGGCCGCCCGCTTTTCGGCGGCGTCCTCGATCACCCGGATGGTGCCAAAGACGATCACGCTTCGAAAGTAGCTGGTATATTCCTCCGGCACCAGCTTGTCCTGATCCACAACACAGAAGGAGGCCCTGGGGTTTTGCCGGATGGCGTCCAGCTTGTGCCCGCTTTTGGCGCTGTGAAAGTACAGTTTATCTCCGTCAAAGACATAGCTGAGGGGAACGGCATAGGGATACCCCTCGTCGCCCGCCAGGGCCAGCACACCGCAGCTGCCCCGGCGCAGCACCGCGGCGGTCTCCTCCGCGCTCAGCAGCTGCTTTTTTCGGCGCATTTCTCGAAACATACAACACCTCTCCCTGTTGCAGTAAAGTGGCAGCCGCGCTCCCGTGGCGAATGGGCGCGCGGGCGTTTGGTCAGAGTATAACATGCCGCACGCAAAAAGTCAAGGCGCCGCCGGCAGCGGGCCGACCCCGCCACCGAACATTCGACCGCCCTTCAGTGCCTGTGGGGAACATGCAAACCGCGCCGCCGCAAAAACTGCGGCGGCGCGGCGGGAAGCGGGTCCGCGGGCGGCGGCTCAGTTCACCTTTTTCTGAAAGGTGGTGGGCTCAAAGGAGCCGATGGCGTGGCAGACGTCGCACACGTCCGGCCGCTTTTCGTAGGTGGCGCCGCAGAACATGCAGCGGTAGCCCTCCACCGTCACCGTCTGGGGTTCGGCGGGCGCTGCCGCGGCGGGGGCAGCCGGCCGGGGCGCGGCCGCCTTGTCGCTGCTCAGTTTGGCCAGAGCGGCCAGAAAACGGAACTCGTGGTCCTTTTCGATCCGGGAGATCTGCTCAAAGAGAAGTCCGACCTCCTCAAACCCCTCCTCCCGGGCGATCTTGGCAAAGGAGGGATACATGCTGCTCCACTCGCCGTATTCGCCTTGAATGGCCTCCTGCAGGTTGGCCGCGCTGCTGCCCACCCCTTTCAGGTGATGGTAGAGCAGCTGCCCGTGCACGCCCTCGTTCTGGGCCATTTTTTCAAAGAGTTCGGCCACCTCTTCGTGCCCTTCCTTGCGGGCCTTTTCAGCAAAAAAGAGATATTTGTTGCGCGCCATCGACTCGCCGCTGAACGCCGCGAGCAAATTTTGTTCGGTCTTGGATCCTTTGAATTCCATTGCTGTGCCTCCAAACAATATTGAGAATTGTTATTGTATATAATACTACTCCCGTTTCCAAAGATTGTCAAGTGGGCGGAAGAGCGGTGCAGTTCGGGGAATCGTCCGGGCCGGGGTGCCCCGGCCCGGACAGGGCGTGTGAAATGGCTGCGTCAACAGGGCAGGGGGAACATGAGCGCGGTCTCGTGCCCGCGCAGCACCGGGCACGAGACCGCGCCGCCGGAACGCACCGGAAACGCAGATTCCGGCAAGAAGACGAAAAAAGAAATCAAATTTTATTATGTATTACATAAATTTGTCTGTATTGACGAAATGAGAGGGAGATTCCCGTTAAAAAGTGCGTATTTACAAGAAGGAAGTTTTAAAATAAAAATGACATTTGATTTCATTTTTATATCGGACATTCACAGCGGAAAAATACGAAAAGGAGAGAAGAAGTCATGGAAAACAAGAAAAAATTGCGATTCCGGCGACGGTAGGTATTGCAAGTACCTGGTTTGGCATGCACTGCGGCTCGGGCTTTGCCACAGGCACCCAGTACACCATTTATTACAGCAAGTATGGCTGGCTGGCCCTGATCATGCCCATCTTCACCTGGGCGCTGATGGGGATCGCCTTTTATTTTATCTTCGAATACAGCCGGGTCACCAAGGTGACCTCCTACAAGGACTATGCGTCCAGGGTCTTCCTCAAGCGATTCTCCATTGTGTTCGTGATCCTGCTGGACCTCTGTTCGCTCTTCGCGCAGATCCTGGGGGCTTCCGGTATTCTGGCCGGTTCCGGTTCGCTGTTCCAGGATTACAACGTCAATTACTGGGTCGGCGTGGCGGCCGCCGGCGCAGTGGTGCTGGGAATGGTGATTTCCGGGGCGCGGGCAATGATGCGCTACTCCACCTACCTGACGCTGGGCCTGCTGATCTGCATCCTGATTTTGGGCATTGTGGGCACGGCCCAAAACTGGACCAACCTGGTGCAGGTCATCGGCAACCGGGAAAACGACGGCGGCAGCTTCTGGAATGCCCTGGGCTCCGCCATGACCTACGCGGGCGTTCAGATCGGCTCGATGTTCGCTGTGTGCTCCATGGCGCCTGAGCTGAAAAACAACAAGGAATCCGCCAAAACCGCCTTCGGCGGCGCGCTGCTGAACCTGATCATGCTTCAGATCCTGGGCCTGGTGATGATCGCCAACTATCCCGGCATCAACAGCGAGACCCTGCCCGTTTTGAGCGCGATGACCGCGATCAACGTGCCCATCCTGCGGCACATCTACGCCGTCATGCTCTTCCTGGCGCTGGTCTCCACCGGCGCGGGCTGCACCTTTGCCATTGTGACCCGTTTCAAGGGGTATGTGGTCAAACTTCTCAAGTGCAGCGAAACCGTGGCCAGTTCCATCGTGGCGATCCTGCTGATGGCCATCAGCGTGTTCGGGTCGCAGTTCGGCCTCATCGCGATCTTCTCCACCGGCTACGGCTATCTGTCCAAGATGGCGTGGCCCCTGGGCATCCTGCCGGCGGTCATCATCCTGCCCATCCGCCTGTACTACCTGAAAAAGAGCAACGGCAAATACGACTATCCCGCAAAGGCCGAAGAGGCCCAGGGCTGACAGCAAGCCGCGGGCAAAGGGCTTTTGACGGCGGGGCCCCGCTGTGACAGGGCCGCGGGCGGACCCGCCGGATGAACCGGATCAGCGACAACAGAGAACCCCCTGGCACAGGGCGCTCGTCCCTGTGCCAGGGGGTATCGTTGAAGAAGGGGGGGCCCAGGCCCAGGACGGGCTTGCGGGCATGGGCGGGCGCCGGCTCCGGCCGCCGGAAGGAGGATCACAGCAGCTCGGAAGCCTGCAGCTGTGAAAACACCGGGCGGCACTCCTCATACAGCTTTGCCAGCACGTTCTGGATCGTTGCGGCCAGAAGGGGGATGTTCTCGGCGGTCACCTGGTAGATGGTGCCGCTGATGCTGATGACAGCGAACACCTCCCCGTTGGAGATGTTCACCGGCAGGGCGACACAGCGCATGCCGAGCAGGGCCTCTTCGTCGTCCACGGCGTACCCGAGGGACTGGATCTTTTCCATGGCGGTTTCCAGCGCCTGCGGGGTGTACAGCGTTTTGGGCGTTACCGGCACCAGGTGATTCGCCTTATAGTAGCGCTCCCGCTCCTCCTGGGGCATGCCGCTGAGGAACACCTTGCCGCTGGCGGTGGAATACAGGGGAAACGACTGGCCAAGGTGGTGGTAGATGCGCACCATATGGCTGGTGGAAACCACCTCGTCCACAAAGGTCACGGCGTCGCCGTTGCGCACCGAAAGGGCGGAAGAAAGGCCCGTCTGCCGGGCGATCTCCGCCAGATAGGGGTGGAGCAGCTGGTTCAGCGAAAGGTTCTCCCGAATGGCCGTCCCCGCCCAAAGAAGCTTGTAGGTGAGCCCGTAAAGCTGCGTTTCCGGGTTTTGATACACATAGCCGTTTTCGATCATGGCATTCAGGATGCGCATGGCGGTGCTGGCGGATACGCTGCTTTTCTCGGCGATGTCGTTCAGGCGCATGGCCCTGCCGGTGACGGCAAGGGTCTCCAGGATCCGGAACATCCGGTCGATGGACTGGTTGGAGGAGGTCTTTTTCATAAATACACCTTGGTTCCGAAGAAAAATATTGTTGATTTTATGATAGCACATCCCCCAAACAGGTGCAAGACAAACTGAAATCAGGCAAAATCGCATTTCAAAATTAAGCGGCGGCCCGCGGCGGGGCAAAATGAACCGCGAGGGCGCGCCGCCGGAGGGGATTTGCCGGGAAAATCGGGCGGGTTTTGTCGAAAAGAACCAAAAACCAGGCCCGATTCTCTCCATAGTGGCCCGCGGTGTCTCTTGATGCGGGGGCACGCTTGCACTACAATTTTATTATAAAAATGAAATCAAATTTCAAAATTGCAAACAGGGAGGGGAATGAGACGCCGAATACGCACATTGTCGTGGGGCACTATGGCAGCGGCAAAACCGAATTTGCCGTGAATTACGCGCTCCAAAAAAGAAAAACAGGGTGTGAGGTGGCGCTTGCCGACCTGGACATCGTAAACCCGTATTTCAGGGCCCGCCAGGAGGCGGATATGCTGAAAGAGCGGGGGATCCACGTTGTATCCAGCAGCCTGGGCAACGACTGGCGGCAGGATCTGCCGGCGCTCAGCGGCGAACTGCAGTCGTTCTTTGTGGAGAGCGGCCGGGTCAACGTTGTGGATGTGGGGGGCGACGCCGTGGGGGCGCGGGTCCTGGCCCGGTTCGGCGACGCCATCGCCGGATGCGCCCATGACCTGTGGCTGGTGGTGAACGCGAACCGCTACGAGACGCAGACGGCGCGGCAGGCGGCGGCGTTCGCGGCGGACATCATGAACACCTGCGGCCTCCGGTTCACCGGCGTGATCAACAACACCCACATGCTCCGGGAGACGGAGATGGAGGACATTCTGCGCGGCAGCCGTGTGGTACAGGAGGCCTGCTCCCTCCTGAACGTGCCCTGCGTCTACACCGTGTGTCCCGAACACCTGCTGGAGCCCTGCCGGGAGGCTCGGGGGCACATTCCCGGCGAGTTGTTTCCCATCAAGCTGTATATGCGGCCTTCGTACCTGTGAGCACCGGGGGCGGAAAAGAAAAGGAGAAAAGATGAAAATACGCGCAAAAATGGAGATCGACACGGAGAGATGCAAGGGCTGCGGCCTCTGCGTTTCCGTCTGTCCGCTGAAGATCATGGAGATCGACAGGAGCGTCACCAACCGGAAGGGCTATCACGCCGCGCGCAATACCGCCATCGACCGGTGCATCGCGTGCGGAAACTGCGCGAGCACCTGCCCGGACGCGGTGATCACGCTGGAAAAAGAAGAGGGCTGACGGAGAAAGGAAAAGCTATGGCAAGAATACTGTTTAAAGGCAACGAGGCAATCGCGGAGGCGGCGCTGCGCGCCGGCGTCGACGCGTTTTTCGGCTATCCCATCACCCCGCAGAACGAGGTGCCGGAGTACCTGGCGCGGGAGATGCCCAGGCGAGGGGGCATCTTCCTGCAGTCGGAGAGCGAGCTGGCGGGCATCAACATGCTGCTGGGGGCGTCGGCGGCCGGCGCGCGGGCGATGACCAGCAGTTCCGGGCCGGGCCTGTGCCTGATGCTGGAGGCCATCTCCTCCATGGCGCTGACCCGCCTGCCCGCCGTTATTGTGGACGTGGTCCGTTCCGGGCCGGGCATGGGGGACCTCTCCCCGGCGCAGGAGGACTGGAAGCTGGCCGGCAACGGCGCCTACAAGATCCCCATTCTGCTGCCCGGCAACGTGCAGGAGCTGGCAAACATGGTCTTCGAGGCGTTCGACATCGCCGACCAGTACAGCACCCCGGTGCTGGTCCTGGCCGACGGGATGCTGGGGCAGATGATGGAACCGGTGGACTTTGACAAGCTGCCGGCCCCCCGGAAGGACCTGCCCGAGAAGACCTGGCGGCTGACCGGTACGCGGGAAAAGGGATACCGCACGATGATGCAGCTGACCTACGGCCATCCCCTGACGGAGTTCACCGACCGGTTCGAGCGGGAGACGATGCCGGCGATCATCGCCAATGAAACCCGGTATGAGGCCTATGGCCTGGAAGACGCGGATGTGGTGATCACCGCTTACGGCACCGCCGCCCGCATGGCAAAGGCCGCCGTCAAGGAACTGCAGACCGACCTCAAATTCGGCTTTATACGCCCGATGACGGCCTGGCCCTTCCCCCGGGAGCCCTACGAGAAGATCGGGCGCAACTGCAAGGCGGTCTTCTGCCCGGAGATCAACACCATCGGGCAGATGATCGACGATGTGCGCATTGCCGTGGCCGGCCGGATGCCGGTCTACCACGTCGGAAACACCGCTGCCGGCCCCTTGAACACGGAAAACATTGTGGATGCGCTGCGCGCGTATCTGGAGGAGGTAGCGAAATGAGCGTGGTTTACAAGCGAGCGAAGTGCCTTACCCCGGTGGAGTTTACATATTGCCCCGGCTGCGGCCATGGGATCGCCACCAACCTGATCGCGAAGGTGATCGACGAACTGGGGATCCAGCAGGATACCATATCCGTGTCCTCCGTGGGGTGCGGCGGCATGAACCCGCAGTTCTTTGACACCGACACCATCATCCCGATGCACGGCAGGGCGCCCGCCACGGCCACCGGCATCAAGCGCATTCATCCGGACAAGTTCGTCTGGACCTACCAGGGCGACGGCGACCTGGCCTCCATCGGCACGGCGGAGATCGTCCACGCGGCGCACCGGGGGGAAAAGATCACCGCCATCTTTATCAACAACGCCACCTGCGGCATGACCGGCGGGCAGATGGCCCCCACCACCCTGGTGGGGCAGCGCACCACCACCTCGCCCTACGGCCGCGACGAGGCGGTGAGCGGCCGGCCGATCCGCATGAGCGAGCTGCTGGCCACCATCGACGGGAGCAAGTTCATCGCCCGGGTCGCCATCGACACCCCCGCCCACATCCGCCAGGCGCAGAAGATGATTAAGCGGGCCTTTGAATGCCAGCTGCAGGGCCTTGGATTCTCCATGGTGGAGGTGCTGTCCACCTGCCCGACCAACTGGGGCATGACGCCCGCGGAAGCGATGGAGTGGCAGACGGAGCACAGGATCCCCTATTATCCGCTGGGCATCTTCAAAGATTACGAGTGAAAGGAGACGCGACCATGGTAAATGAAAAATTGATCGTGGCCGGATTTGGCGGCCAGGGCGTGTTGATGATCGGCAAGATGGTGGCGATCTCCGGCATGGAAAACGGCCTCGAGGTCAGCTGGCTGCCCTCCTACGGCAGCGAAATGCGGGGCGGCACCGCGTCCTGCAGCGTGAACCTGTCCACCGACCCGGTGGACTCTCCCACGATTTTGAAACCCACGGCGCTGATCATCCTGAATCTGCCCTCGCTGCTGAAATACGAGAGTTGGGCGGTTCCCGGCGCCAGGATGCTGCTGAACAGCTCTCTGGTGGAGGAAGAACCCACCCGCACCGACATCCGCGTCTACAAGATCCCGTTCAACGAGCTGGCCACCCGGGCGGGCAACGAGCGGGCGATGAACATGCTGGTGGCGGGCGCCTACGCCGCCATCACCGGCTACATCACGCTGGAAAACCTGTGCGACGCCATCGACCACACGTTTGTGGACAGCAAGGCAAAGTATGCCGAGGGCAACAGAAAGATGGCCGAACTGGGCTACAAATACGCGAAGGAGCACTTTCCGGAGTGACGAGGTGGATACAATGTACAAGATTCTGGTGCTGAACCCCGGCTCCACCTCCACCAAGGTGGCGTACTATGAGGACACGGTCAGCGTGAGCGAGCGAAACCTGGAGGTGGATCGGGCCGCCATTGCAAAAATGGAAAACATTTTTGACCAGATGGACCTCCGGAAAGAGGCGATCCGGAAATTCCTGGAGGAGGAGCACATCGACCCCGGGGAACTGAGCGCCGTCGTCTCCCGGGGCGGCGGCGGCAACCTGATGTCCGGCGGATACCTGATCGACGAAAACCTGGTGCAGCACTGCCACGATTACGACACGCCCCACGCGTCCTCGCTGGGGCCGGTGATCGCCTATGAGTTCGGGAAAAAGTACGGGATCCCGGCGTTCATTTACGACGGGGAGGGCGTGAACGAATTCATCCCGGAGGCGCTGCTCTCCGGCTTCAAGGAGTTTCCCATCGCGCCCGGCTCCCACACGCTCAACGCGAAGGCCGCCGCCCGCATCGACGCGAAAAAACTGGGTGGAACGATGGAGGATTACAACATCGTCGTCTGCCACCTGGGCGGCGGGAGTTCCACCTCCGCCCACCGCAAGGGCAGGCTGATCGACTCCACAAGCGACGCGTACAGCGCGGAGCGCGCCGGCGGCGTGCCCTTCATGGCCCTCATCGGATTTGTGGCGGGCTGTTTCAGCGGCCGGTACTCCCAGCGGGATATCCTCAGGATGATCATGGGCGGGGGCGGGCTGGTGGCCTACCTCGGCACCAGCGACCTGCGGGAGGTGGAGAAGCGGATCGACGCGGGGGATGCACAGGCAAAACTGGCCTTCGACGGCATGGCGTATGCCCAGGCAAAGGACATCGCCGCCATGGCGTCCACCATGGACATGGAGGTGGACGCCATCGTGCTCACCGGCGGAATGGCCTACTCCGGGCGGCTGGTGCAGGCCATCACCCGCCGGGTCAGCAGGATCGCCCCGGTCATCGTGGCCGCCGGGTCGCACGAGATGGATTCCCTTGCCGGGGGCACCGTCCGCCTGTTGAACAGGGAGGAGAAGTATCACAGGTTCGGCAAAGACAGTTCGGAGGATGCGTATGTCTGAAACAAGAAAAATCCGGGTGGATCTGGACAACCACCACGTCCATCTGCGGCAGGAAACCGTGTACCGGCTTTTCGGGGACGGGTATGTGCTGCCGCAGAAAAAGGATCTGGGCGGCGGCGAGTACGTCTCCACACAGACCATCGCGGTGCAGGGGCCGAAGGGGAAGATCGAAGGGGTGCGGGTCATCGGGCCCCACCGGCCGTTCGACCAGGTGGAACTGCTGGCCAGCGACGCCGTCAAACTGGGCGTCAGCGCGCCGATCGCGGAGTCCGGCGATCTGGCGGACGCCTGCGAACTCACCCTCGTCGGCCCCGCGGGCTCGGCGACGCTCCGCTGCGGGATCATCGCGGCGCGTCACGTCCACATCGCGACAAAGCTGCTGGAGGAACTGGGCCTGAAAAACGCCCAGGCCGTTTCCATCACGTCCGGCGGCCCCCGGTCGGTGACCTTTCACAACGTGATCGTGCGGGAGAACTCCGACAGCGATCTGAGCGTTATCCACATGGATTTTGAGGAGGGAAACGCCGCCGGGGTGAAAACGGGCGATTTTTTGGAATTGGAGTATTGAAAATGAAGTTCAACAGCCATCATTTTTGCATCAAGGCAGCCGATCTGCAGCGCTCCATGAAATTCTACCAGGAGGCGCTGGGGTTTGAGGAGCCGACGATCATCCGGCACATGCCGGGCGTCACCTCCTGCTTTTTGCAGGCGGGCGACCGCAACCTTCGGATCCAGCTTCTGGAGGGGGCGGGGCCCGCGGAGGGCGGCGCCGGATACGGCCACCTGGGGATGCAGACCGACGACATCCGCAAGAGTTTTGAGTTCCACGAGGGCCTCGGCTGCGTCAGCGACAAGATCGTGGAGCAGCCCTATCAGTTCGGCTATTTTATCCAGGATCCCGACGGCTACAAGACGGAGATCGTGCAGTTGAAAAATTAGCACGAGCAGTATAAAAAGGAAAGGAAGGGTCCCATGAAAATCACAAGCATCGATATTCTGAAAGCGATCGTCGATTCCCCCACGCCCGGATGGTTCCCGGTCTGCGTCCGGATCAACACCGACGAGGGCATCTGCGGATGGGGCGAGTCCGGCATCCCCGTGATGACCGGCCGCGACGCCACCATGGTGCTGATCTCGGAGATCGCCCCCTATATCCTGGGGATGGATCATCTGGAGCACGCGGTGATCTGGCAGAAGCTGTACCACGGCGCCTACTGGAGCTATGGCGGTGGCCCCATCCCCTTCGCGGCGATCAGCGCCCTGGACATTGCCCTGTGGGATATCAAGGGCAAGGCCACCAACCAGCCGGTCTATAAACTGCTGGGCGGAAAAGTCAACCCCAGGATCAAGGCCTATGCCAGCCAGATCCAGCTGGGCTGGGGCCCTGTGGACCACCCGATCGTGGCCCCGGCAGAGTATGCCCAGGAGGCGAAACGCGCCATCGCGGACGGGTATACCGCGGTGAAGGTGGATCCGCTGTGGACCGACGACAAGGGCCTGTGCACCAACCCGCAGCGCATCTACCGCACGGACAATTCCAGCTGGGAGTGGAAAAAACTGGCACCAAGTACCAGCTGAAGACGGTCTCCGACCGTGTGGCCGCCGTCCGCGAAGCGGTGGGCGACAACGTCGGCATCGTGGTGGAGCTCCACGGCATGACCGATGTGAACACCTCCATCCAGATCGGGCGGGAACTGGATCAGTACGACTGCCTGTACTACGAGGAGCCCGGTCAGTCGATGGATTACCGCTATGTGAAAGAACTGCACGACAATGTCAAGACCTGCACGGCCACCGGCGAGCGGATCGGTTCTCTGTGGGGGTTCAAACCCTTCATTGAAAACCGGGCTATCGACGTGGCGCAGCCGGATCTGGGCGTAGTGGGCGGCATCACCGAGATGAAAAAGGTGTGCGATTTCGCCAATGCCTACGACGTGGGCATCCAGATGCACTGCCTGGGCGGCCCCATCATGTGCGCCGCCACCCTGCACGTCGAAGCCGCCATTCCCAACTTCGTCTACCATGAATGCCTGCAGTGGAACACCCTGCCGGTGTTCACCAAGATCGGCAAGTACAACGACATGCTGCTGCCGAAGGACGGGTATTTCGAGGTGCCCGACCGCCCCGGCATCGGCCAGGAGCTCAGCGAGGAGGCGATCGCCAGTTCCGAGGTCATCCAGATCAAATAACATCTGCGCCCCGTCCTCCCGAAGGGCTGCCCGCCCAGCGCGCCGGCAGCCCCCGGGGCCGGATGGCGGAGCAACGGCAAAAGAAACGGCCGCCGCGGGGCGTTGCGGAGGCAGTGCCGGTTTGATGCCATAAAAAAACAAATCCGAACCCGTCGCCCACCGGCGCAAGGTTCGGATTTGTTTTGTTTGGTGAGCCATCGGGGATTCGAACCCCGGACACCCTGATTAAAAGTCAGGTGCTCTGCCAACTGAGCTAATGGCTCTTAATTTGAACTACAGCTTAACAATTATAGCAACCGCCGGGCTGTTTGTCAACACCGATCGTGGAAAAGCCGGGGCGTCGGGGGGCGACAACAAAGATTTTTTTTGAAACGGTGAAATTTTTTGCCCGTCTGCCACGTATAATTGTTACAAAGAGTTTACAAAACGGGCAAAAATGAGTATGATAAAAAAGGATACCACGTTTCAGCAAAGGGGGGACCGCCCATGAAACGACTGCCCGCGCGGGCGATCGCGGTGCTGTTCAGCGCGTTTGTGCTGATCGGCTGCACCGCCAGCCGGCCGGAAGAGCCGCAGGCCACGCCCACGCCCCAGCCGGACGCCGCGCCCGAAACTCTTGTGGAATACGAAGTGCCGCAGGACATCAATCCCTACACCGGCATGCCCCGGGGCGAAAACTACCCGCTGGGCCGCCGCGGCGTGGCGGTGATGATCAACAATGTGCGCGCGGCCTGGCCCCAGAGCGGGCTGAACAGCGCCGATCTCATCTACGAGGTCGTGACCGAGAGCGGCATCACCCGCCTGATGGCCGTCTATCGCGACTACTCCGCCATGCCGGTGGTGGGGCCCATCCGCTCCGCACGGGACCAGCATGTACAGCTGATGCTGCCGCTGCAGACGCTCTATGCCCACATCGGCACCTCCAACATCGCGGCACAGTACCTGGATCTCTACAAATACACCGAGACCAAGAGCATCGACGGCAAATACCGCAACTTTTACTGGATCGACGCCGAGCGCCGCAAGACCAAGGGCCAGGAACACTGTGTTTACACCGACGGCCCCACCTTCGCCGCGGCGGTGGAGCAGTTCGGCCTGCAGGTCTCCACGACCTATGAGCCGCCGCCGGTGTTCGACTTCGTGCGCTACGATCAGCCGGCCCGGCAACTGACGGGCGGCGAGGCGGGCGAGGTCTATCTGCGCTTCTCCGGTTATGCCGACGCCACCTTCCGCTACGACGCCGCCTCGGGCAAATACCTCAAGTGGCAGTATGATCAGCCCCAGACCGACGCGGCGGACGGCGGCGCCCAGTACGGCGCGGACAACGTGTTCGTGCTCTTTGCCCGGATCGACAAATACCCCGACGGCGTGCTGGCCCATGTGCAGTTCGGCCAGGGCGCGGGGCTCTACTTCAACGGCGGGCGCTACGAGCGGGTGCGCTGGATCAAGGAAGACCCGGCCAGCCCCCTGCGCGTTGTGGACAACGAGGGCAAGGAGATCGACATAAAGGTGAACCCCGGCACCAGCTACATCGCGGTGGTGGCGGACGAGCAGATCGAAAACTGCCGCATCGACGGGCTCGCGCTGGAAGAGCTTTTCGGCGGTTGACCGCGATGAAAATTTGCCGGCCAGGTTGCCCCCGGGCAGCGGGCCTGCTATAATAGAATCTGGAACCGGGCGGCGAGCCGCCTGCAATAAAAAGCGGAATACGAGGGAACAAATTCATGAAACGTTTGTTGTGCATCCTGATGGCGCTGACCATGTCGGTCAGTCTGTTCACCGCCTGCGGCGGCGACGAAAGCGGCACCACCTCCGGCGGGTCGACCAAACCGGCGGTGCAGGCCACCCCCGAGCCTACCCCCGAACCCTACGAGGCCAACGTGCTCACCGGCTATGAGAAGACCGCCGATTATCCCGAAGGCCAGCGCATCACCGCGGTGATGGTCAACAACATCCAGACCTGCCGTCCCCAGCGGGGCCTGTCGGCGGCGGATATGCTCTTTGAGATCAAGGTGGAGGGCGGCATCACCCGTTTCATGGCCCTCTTCACCGACTACAACCAGATCCCGGACATCGGCCCCATCCGCTCTGCCCGCGACCAGTTCTTCCGCCTGGTGCTGCCCTGGCAGCCGCTCTATGTCCACATCGGGCAGAGCGTGGTGCAGAAGGAGTATATCACCAACTACAACTACGACGAGTGGAACCTGGAGGGCAACTTCGACGGCAACCTCTATTACCGCAACCGCGACCGTGTGAACTGGGCGGGCAACCATGTGGACACCGAGCACACCGCCTACACCAACGGCCAGCTGATCGCCGAGTATGTGGAGCGTCACGACGTGGACGACCGCCGCAGCTATAACTCCACCTTCTTCGATTTCGTGGACTACCGCGAGCCCGCGAAGATCCTCACCGGCGAGAATCTGGACACCGGCACCCCCGACGCGGGCCGTGTGACCATCCGTCATTCCCAGTCCTACCGCACCCAGTTTGACTACGATTCCAGCCTGGGCCAGTACGCCATGGCCCAGTGGTATTACAGCAAAGGGTCCTACATGGACACCATCGACGAGAACAACGGCCAGCAGCTGATGTTCGACAACCTGCTCATCCTCTTCGCCGACATCCACACCTATCCCGGCCACGAGGCGAAGGATCTGCAGTACGCCGAGTACGGCTGGGGCGGCGTGGGCTACTACTGCTACGGCGGCAAGATCGAGCGCATCCGCTGGCAGAAGGGCACCCCGCTGGACACCCTGCGCATCGTGGACTTCGACACCGAGGAGCCTTTTGAGATCAACTGCGGCAAGACCTATGTGACCGTGGTGGACGAGGACGAGATCCCCGGTTTCACCTGGGAATCCCTGGAGACCGCGGTGGACGTGCAGGAAGCGCCCGGCACCAACGACTTTGTGGAGAACGAGGATTAAATCTTAACGCAGCCTGGGGCCCCGGCCGGTATCGGCGGGGGCCCTTTTTGAACAGAATAAGGAGAACACATCCATGAGATTTGCAAAGCGAGCCGCCCTGGCGGTTCTGGCCGCGCTGGTCCTGGCCGGGTGCGGCTTTATGCCCGGCGGCCCGGCCGGCAGCCCGGCTCCCCAGAGCCAGCCCGCCGGCGTCAGCCAGCCGGCCGAGCCCACCCCGGAACCCCACACGGCCAGCGCGGTGATGCCGCTGCCCGCCGCGGGCATCAGCGCCCTCACCGGGCGCCAGGCGGAAAACCCGGGGGAGAGGCCGGTGGCGGTGATGGTGTCGGGGGACGCGGCGGCCCGGCCCCAGTGGGGCATCGGCACCGCGGACCTTTTGATCGAGGCCAACACCGGCGGCGAGAGCACCAGCCTGATGGCGGTGTACGACAGCTGGCAAAAAGCGGTGAAGGTGGGGCCGGTGTGCCAGGGGCGGGACCTGTTCCTGCAGCTGGTGATGCCGGTGAACGCCATCCCCATGTACATCGGCAGCGACATCTACACCTCCAACCTGGTGAACTGGTACACCTACCAGCCCCTTGACGGCCTTTACATCGGCGTGAACGCCTACAACCTGGACGGCGAGCGGGACCAGACCGCCCCCGAGGAACTCAGCTGGTATGCGGATGCCCGCCTCATCCAGAGCGCGGTGGCGTCCTACGGCCAGTCCACCCAGGGCGACACCCCCACCTTCTTCTATTTCGATGAGGCCGCCGCGCCCGCCAATACCGGCGGCTACCGGCTGGAGATCGGCTATGGCGCCCAGCGCGCCGCCCAGCTGGTGTATCTGCCGGAGGAAGGGCGCTACTGCCTGCGGGAGAACGAGCAGGATACCACCGACGCCGCGAAGGAGGACGGCCTGGTGCGCTTTGACAATGTGCTGCTGCTGATGGCCTCCTCCGGTTTCAAGGATGACGGCGTCACCCGCGATTATGACCTGACCGGCGGCAGCGGATTGTACCTCTGCGGCGGCGGCGCGGTGCAGATCACATGGAAAAAGGGGGAGGCGAACCAGCCGCTGCAGCTGTTCGACGCGGCGGGCGAGTCCCTCTCCCTTCGCCCGGGGAGCAGTTACATCGGCGTCTGGGGCGGCTTTACGGGCCAGAGCCTGCGCCTGCTGGACGCCGCCGGCGCCGAGCAACCTCTGCCGGCGACCCCTGCCCCCATGACTCCGGCGGCGACCCCGGTGCCCGCGACCCCGGCGCCGACCCCGGCGCCGACGCCTGCGCCGGAGGCCCCCACGCCCGAGCCTGCCGCGCCCACCCCGGTGCCCGCGGCCTCCGCGCCCGTGGACCCAGCGGCGGCCTCCGCGCCCGTGGACCCAGCGGCGGCCTCCGCGCCTGCGGCCCCGGCGGCGACCCCCGCGCCCACACCCGCCGCTGCGACGGCCACCCCCATCCCGGTGCCCGCGGCGCCCAGCGCCCCTGCCGCTGCGGTGGGCTGACGGAGGAGCGGTATGGAAAACGCTCTGACGCCCAATACGAAACGGCAGTGGCTGGCCGCGGCCGGCTGCGCCCTGGCGGTGCTCGTCATCTGCGCGCTGCCCTTTGCCAACCGGGACCTGGTGGCCGGCCATGACGCGGTGTTCCATGTGCTGCGGCTGGAGGGGCTGGCAGACGCCCTGGCAGGCGGCGCATCCCTGCCGGTGCGCATCTATTCGCTGCTGCTGGGCGGTTATGGCTACGCCGCCGGCCTGTTCTACCCGGACCTGTTCCTCTACCCCGCGGCGCTGGCCCGGGTGGCGGTGCTGGGCCCGGAACTGGCCTTCAAATTCCTGCTGCTGGGCTGTGTGGCCCTGCAATGCGTCACCAGCTACTTTGCCGGCCGCGCCATCGGCAAAAGCCATTTTTCCGGCTGCGCCTTTATGGTGCTCTACGGCCTGTGTCAGTACCATTTCACCAACCTCTACATCCGCAGCGCGGTGGGGGAGGTGCAGGCCATGGCTTTCCTGCCGCTGGCCGTGTGGGGGCTGTGGGACCTCACCGAAGAGGGGGCGAAAAAACCCTGGCTGCTCTTCCTGGGCTTCACCGGCCTGGTGCTCAGCCACACCGTCAGCCTGGCGCTGATGGGCCTGGTGGCGGTGGTGTGGGTGCTGGTGCGGCTGCCCAAGGTGCTGCACCGACGGGCGATCCTGGGGGGACTGGGCGCGGCGGCGGTCTGCCTCGCGGTGAGCTGCTACTACTGGCTGCCGGTGCTGGAACAGTTCTCCGCCGACGTCTTCAAGGTTACCGCGAAACCGCTCACCCGCCTGATGTACAATGTGATGACCCTTGGGGCCATCTTCGACCCGGCGGACTACACCGGCCTCGGGCTGGGGGGCATGATCCTGGTGCCCCTTACAGCGGTGCTGGGGCTGTGGCTGGCCCGCCGGGGCTGCCGGAACCTCCGGGGCTGGGTGTTCCTGGCGGTGGGTGCGGCGCTCACCTTTGCCACCCTGGGCTGGGTGCCCTGGGGAAAGCTGGACGAGACCTTCCTCACCAGCGTCCAGTTCCCCTGGCGGCTGAACGCCTTTGGCCAGATGTTCCTGTGCCTGGGGGCGGCCTGCCTGCTGGCGGGCCTGGAGGGAAAAGGGCGCCGGGCGGCGGCGCTGGCGGTTTGTTTTGCCCTGTCGCTGGCAAACCTCGCCTGCCTCTGGCCCACCTTCCCGGAACTGGTGAACTACGACCGCAACTATTTCACCGGCCAGCGGGGGGAGACCTTCTATCTGGTGGGGGCCGAGTGGCTGCCCGCAGGAGTGAACACCATCGAGTACGCCTTTGAGCCGGAAGCGCAGTACACCAACGGCCGGGGCGCGTTCCAGGGAGAGTACCTGCCCAACGGGGACTTTACCGCCCCCTTCGACGGCACAGCCGGTCTGTGGGGCATCCCGAAGCTGTGGTATAAAGGCTACACCGCCCGGGTGGAGCCGGCGGACGGCGGCGCGGCCATCCCCGTGCCGCTGCACAAGGACGCCGGGGGCCGGGTGGAACTGGATGTGCCCGAGGGCCTGCCGGACGGGCGGCTGGTGGTGGCATACACCGGCACCGCCCTCCAGCACGCCGCCGATTGGATCAGCGGCCTGTCGGCCCTGGGCCTTGCCGGCGCGGCGGTGTGGTGCGCGGCGCGGAAGCGCCGGCGCGCGAAAGGACGCTGACCGCCCCGCGGCAAAAGCGAGGTGGCAAAAGGCGCCGCCGGGCGACAGCGCCCGGCGGCAGGAGAGAGGAGCGATGAAGGATGTCTCTGTTTGAACCCCGCACCCCCGTCTACGCCGGGGAGGGCGACGAACTGAAAAAGGTAGAAAAGCTGCTGCGCGACCACCAGATCGACTACAAGCTGAAGGCCGGCAGCGCCGGCACGCTGGTGATGGTCAAGCGCGGCCGCGCCGACGAGGCGGAGATGGAGATCCGTGAGGCGAAGGCCCGCAACTGGCTGTGGTGATACAACGAAAAGAAGGCCCGCTGCCTGTGGCAGCGGGCCTTCTCTTTATCATGGGGGAAAACGGTCAGTTCTTCTTGCCCTTCAGTTCCTTCATGCGCAGGTCGTGGCTCAAAATGCGCTTGCGGATGCGCAGGCTCTTGGGAGTGACCTCCAGCAGTTCGTCGGGGGCCAGGAATTCCAGGCAGCCCTCCAGGCTGAACTTGCTCACCGGCACCAGCCGCAGCGCGTCGTCCGAGCCGGAGGCGCGGGTGTTGGTCAGGTGCTTGGTCTTGCAGACATTCACGGTGATGTCCTCGCCGGTGGGGGTGTAGCCCACCACCATGCCGCCGTAGACCTTTTCGCCGGGGGTCACGATCAGGGTGCCGCGGCCCTGGGCGTTGAACAGGCCGTAGGTCACGGCCTCGCCGGTCTCAAAGCTGATCAGGCTGCCGGTGTTGCGGCAGACGATGTCGCCCTGCCACTCCTCGTAGCCGTCGAAGATGGTGTTCAGGATGCCCTCGCCGTGGGTGTCGGTGAGGAACTGGCTGCGGTAGCCGAACAGGCCGCGGCTGGGCATGCGGAACTCCAGCCGCACCCGGCTGCCGATGGGCTCCATCTGCTGCAGAATGGCCTTGCGGGCGCCCAGGGCGGTCATCACCGCGCCCTGGTAATCGGTGGGCACGTCCACCACAACCCGCTCCATGGGCTCCATGGTCTTGCCGTTCTCCACATGGGTCAGCACCTTCGGGGGGCTCACCTGCAGTTCGTAGCCCTCCCGGCGCATGGTCTCGATCAGGATGGACAGGTGCATCTCGCCCCGGCCCATCACCCGGAAGGAATCGCTGGTGGCGGAATCCTCCACCCGCAGGGCCACGTCCTTCAGCAGCTCCCGCTGCAGCCGGTCGCGGATCTGGCGGCTGGTGACATACTTGCCCTCCCGCCCGGCGAAGGGGCTGTCGTTCACCGAGAAGGTCATCTCCACGGTGGGATCGTTGATCTTCACAAAGGGCAGCGGCTCCACCTTGGCAGGGTCGCACAGGGTGTTGCCGATGGTCACGTCGGCGATGCCGCTGAAGGCCACGATGTCGCCGGCGCTGGCCTCCTCGATGGCCTCGCGGCCGTTGGCCTTGAAGTCATACAGTTTGGTGATGCGCCCGCGCAGCGCCACATCGGGGTTGTGCCAGTCGCACACCTGCACGTCCTGGCCCACCTTCACCACACCGTTCTGGATGCGGCCGATGCCGATGCGGCCGACGAACTCGTTGTAGTCCACGCTGGAGACCAGCATCTGGAAGGGGGCCTCGGGGTCGCCCTCAGGGCACTTGACGTACTGCAGGATGGTGTCGAACAGAGGCTTCAGGTCGGTGCCCGGCACGTCGGGGCTGTAGCTGGCGGTGCCGGCGCGGCCGGAGCAGAACACCATGGGGCTGTCCAGCTGTTCGTCGGTGGCGCCCAGGTCCATCAGGAGCAGCAGCACCTCGTCGATGACCTCCTTGATGCGGGCGTCCGGCCGGTCGATCTTGTTCACCGCGATCACCAGGCTCAGGTTCTGCTGCAGCGCCTTCTGCAGCACGAAGCGGGTCTGGGGCATGCAGCCCTCGGCGGCGTCCACCAGCAGCAGCACGCCGTTGACCATCTTCAAAACGCGCTCCACCTCGCCGCCAAAGTCGGCGTGGCCCGGCGTGTCCACGATGTTGATCTTCACACCGTTGTAAACGGTGGAGCAGTTTTTGGCCAGAATGGTGATGCCCCGCTCACGCTCGATGTCGCCCGAGTCCATCA
Source organism: Candidatus Allofournierella merdavium (assembly GCF_944382735.1). Classification (NCBI taxonomy): domain Bacteria; kingdom Bacillati; phylum Bacillota; class Clostridia; order Eubacteriales; family Oscillospiraceae; genus Allofournierella; species Candidatus Allofournierella merdavium. Next base: position 204,991 of record NZ_CALWND010000006.1, read on the forward strand.
CCCGCTCGGCCACCTGCTGATTCTCCCGGAACGCGCCGCTCTGCTTGAGCATCTGGTCCACCAGCGTGGTCTTGCCATGGTCGACGTGGGCGATGATGGCAATGTTGCGCAGGTCTTTCCGTTCCATTAGCAAATCCTTCCTTTCATCCCGATCGGCCGCATCGGAAGCGCGGCCCTCTATTACTTCTATTATAATGCACAGTGAAAAGCACGCTATTTATAGTACGGCACCACCCGCCCTTTGTCAAGAATATACAAATAATTTTTGAATGTTCGGCCGAATAAACAAAATCCGCCGCACGCCTTGTTTTAACGCCTTCAGGCAGGGGAGCAAGAGCCCGTTTTTTCAAAAAAGGGCTTGCAAAATGCCGGTCGGTCTGTTATAATAACAAAGCTGTCATACGATATGGGCGGTTAGCTCAGCTGGTAGAGCATCTGCTTGACGTGCAGAGGGTCGGGGATTCGAGTTCCTCACCGCCCACCAGAGAAATAAGCTCTGGCGGACTTCTTAAATGAAGTTCGCCAGGGCTTTTTTGTTGTTATGCATCTGCTCATGCCTGCGGCAAGGATACCTGTGACGCCGCTGCTTTACCCCCGTGTGGAGAGCGGCGGCTTCGTAAGGGGCACAGCCCCGCACAGCAACCCGCCTAACCACGACCAGACGGAGGGAAACGTCAACCGAGAAACAGGCGTCAAAATTAAGAGATATAATATGCGGACAACGAGCGATATTCTGAAATTTGAAAGGAGTTGTCCGTTATGGTTTGCATGAATTGCAAGAAAATCGTGAGTGATGGTTTGTTTTGTTCCATCTGCGGATGGGATCAGCGAAAAGACCCTGCCCGCTGTACATTGAATGAAGTACACAACAGATGGAAAAAAAGAAAGCATTACCGCAGCCTTGGCCCGAAAGGGAAACGGGGATACGACTTGGCGTGGAACAAAATCGAATGTCTGGCAGAGCTTCCCATTCAAATGATCCAATACGATGATTACCAGAGGTGCCTGGATGAGATGGCCTGTTCGGGGCTGTCTCTCTCGACCCAGCAAAAAGTTCAGCAGCTCATCAGCCAGCTGAGCAAGCAAGCAATCATCGAAGGTCTCATCACTCAGAACTATGCTTCCGAACTGGTTCTGGAGGGGCGGGAAGCGCGGGAGACATTACCGTTTGAAATCAACCATATCCCGTTGCTTTACCAGTGCGCAAAAGGCGGGAAGTATGCAAAGACAGCGCAAATCGTTTTAGTTTTGATCACCACTGGCTATCGGCCGGAAGAACTTTTTTCCATTCGCTGTGAAGACATGGACCCTCGGATCCCTTTTCTTTGTAGCGGATCAAAAACGGTTGCTGGGCAAGATCGCATTGTGCCGATTTTGCCGCTTGTGCAGCCGTTTATCTCGCAATGGTATCTGTCCTGCCCTGTTGTAGCACATCAAAAACAGGGATACTTGGTGCGCGGGGCAAAGGGAGGCAAGAAAAACTTTGCAAATTGGCGGGCGAGGGAATTTTATCCCATGACCCTCGAACTTGGCATCAACCGGCCGGATCAGCTGAATGATAAGCGGAACATCCCCCATATCACCCCCTACTCTGCTCGACACAGTTTTGCGACATTCAGTGCCTACGCAGGAGTTGAGGAGGAGACCCTGATAAAGATGATCGGACATGCTGACATCAAGACAACACGAAAGCATTACATCCATGCAAATCTCATGGATCTGCCGGAAGTAAAACATATCCGGCAGGAAGCGCAAAAAATCGAAGACTACATCAAAATACACATGGCAATATAAAACCAAAAGGGCCGCAGAAACCACTGCGGCCCTTTTGCTTGTGTAAGGAGGAAAAAATGGTCATTGGAGTTGTTGCAGGCGAGCAGCTGTATGAGCAAATTAATAAGCTCAATTTTCGCGGCGAGTACGACATACGCTGGGTGGAGCCGAAGGAACCGACGGCGATCTGCCGGACACTGGAAGCGAATCAGGAGTTTACGGATGTGCTGATCGACGCCGGGAGCCTTAAAACAGCGAATGCCGATGAAGCGGTATCCCTGGTGGATCGACTGCTGCGCACGACACAACTGCACATCATGGTGCTGGCGGACGGGTATCTGCCAGAGAGCCGACTGATTCGCGATTTGGTTTCGGTGGGTGTGACGCAAAAAGATATTTTTCTGCAAACTGGCGTCAAACTGCAAATGAGGATCAGTAACCTGCTTCATACAGTGCCACCGGTTGAAAAAGCAGCGCAGGTGCCCACCGAGACGCCGGAGCAGAAAGAAGAAGCGCAAGCGGTTGAGCAGCCTGTGCCGGCTGCGGTTGTCCCACCCTCCCAGGTGGATGCGGCGACAGGGAAATCCATGCAGATCCGCAAACCGGCCAGGCCGGCGACGCGAGCGGTAACGATCGCTGTGGCCGGCGGCGGCCCGCGGATCGGCACCACCACCCAGGCGATGCAGTTGCTGCTGTACTTGACGGCCCAAAACTTCCGCTGCGCATATGTGGACATGCAACAGGCTGATCAGATGAGGCAGTATCTGACGGTTTACGACAAATGCGAGCAGCTTGGCCCTCACGAGTACACGATCCAGGGCTGTCACTTCCTGGATACCGGCAAGCTGCTGATGCAGGCACGGATGGAGTACGACTATCTGATCTGCGATTATGGCGACTATGCGGAGATTGCCGATACAGTGTCCTTTTGGGAAAAAGACATCAAGGTGCTGGTGGCCGGCATCAAACCGTGGGAGAGCGACCAGCTCAGTCGGGTGTTCGATGACGATGATGGCAGCCTGCACTATATTTTTTCCTTTGTTGCGCGAGCGGATGAGACGGATGTGCGCAACCAGATGGGCGACAGCGCAGCCAACACGCAGTTTGCTCCCTATGCGCCGGATTTTTTCTCCTACTGTGGGGATGATGAGTTCTATGCACAGATCGTTTCCTGTCAAAAGACCGAGCCTCAACAAAAGAAAAAAGGGTTTACATTTCATCTGTTCCGTCGGCGCAAATGACAGGAGGTACGACCGTCGGTCGTACCTCGTTGCATTTAGCAAGAAAAAGAAAGAGAGGATCATATCATGACAAACGTGGAACGCTTCAAACAACTTGTGGCACTGCGCGAAGGCAATGTGGATCATCAATACGTGGCAGCATTTTACATTTTGTCGTCAGACCCTGATTTGTTTAGCGCAGCACAAAAAGCAGTCTCATCGGACGGCATAGATTTTCGGACGATCCGCAAGGAAGTTCAAAAAACCGCGTCTGAGAACAAACAGCTGCTTTGCGAGATCGCCAACAATGTCTTTTCCTGGGACAGCGCATGCAGGGAAAATCCCTTCTGGAGCCTGGCGACGCTCCCGGCCAGGGACTACCTGCTGGCATGGGAGGCCATCGGCATCGCGGGCGGGAAATTGGAGCTGCGTGTTCAGATGGGCCGCTTTGACATCAGCGAAGAGCCCCTTGCCAAGGCGATCGCTTTTGAAAACCAGATTGACGCAATGCGCGAGAAGGCGTTTGCGGGAATGGAGCCATAAAATGAGAACAAAAGGCAAGCAGCTGCGAGCAGCGTGGGAACAGCAGAAGCAGCAGCAGATACTCCGTGATCAGTATGGCGTTTCAGACCCCAACACCATTGTGGTCGAGCGAAAAAACGTGGTAACCAACACACTGCGGTTGGCTGGGCGGGCTTCCATCATGGCAATCCGCTTTGCTGCATCTGTCGCGCTGGCCGGCCTGGCTCTGATCGGGCTGGCCGCGCTTATCTACCCGGACACCCGGCTGGCACTGCTGGGGCATGCGGTGGAGACCATGAACCAGCTGAACCAGTGGTTGCCTGCATAGGTACGACCGACGGTCGTACCTCGAAAACCGCATAACAAAGCCAAAAACGAGGTGCGACCAACGGTCGTACCTCGTTGCATTTAACAAGAAAAAGAAAGTGAGGATCAACACCATGAACAAGAAAAACACCATCATCGCCGTCGCCAATCAGAAAGGCGGCGTCGGCAAGAGCACCACGGTCATCAATCTCGCAGCGGCCCTGGTAAAAAAAGGCCGGAAAGTGCTGTGCATCGACCTGGACAGTCAGGCGCACCTGTCGCGTTTCCTGGGCTGGGAGGGCGGCTCGATCACGATGAGCAGCCTGCTTCGCCAGGCGGCCGCCGGCCAGCCGGTCGACGCGGATACCGCAGGTAAGGCGATCTGCCACCATGCCGAGGGCATGGACTACATCGCGGCGGACCTTTCGCTGGCCGAAGCCGACGTCTATCTGGTCACGGTGATGTACCGGGAGCAGGTCTTGCAGCGTCTGCTTCGGCAGCTGCCCATCGAGGAGTACGATTATGTGCTGCTGGATTGCCCGCCGTATCTGGGCCTGATCCTCACCAATGCCCTGGTGATCAGCACGGATGTGATCATTCCGGTGCAGGCCCAAAAGGCTGCGCTGGACGGCCTCGAAAACCTCCTTGCGATCGTCCAGAACATTGCTGGCATTACCGGCAACGCCCTCCGCGTCAATGGCATACTGCTCACCATGGCGGACGCCACCAACCAGAGCAAGGCTGTCGAACAGGCGCTGCACATGGACTATCCCGGCGTGGTCTACAACACTGTGATCCCCCGACTTGTGGAGGCGGCGGACAGCACCGCCCAGGGGCATAGCTGTGTGGCTATGGCGAAGAGCCGGATCGGGCAGCGATACATGAGCCTGGCCGATGAAGTGATGGAACGGGAGGGCAAGTAACATGGCTGGCAAAAACTTCAACTTCAGCAAAAGCTCCAAGCCGGCTGGAATGAACTACCAGGCGCAGTCCACGGTTCTTTCTTTGTTGAGCGGAGCGGGCGGCCAGGCCCAGTATCAGATTGTCGCTCTGGACTTGCTGGACGCCTGCCCCCTTCAGCCGCAGTTTTACAGTGTCAACCAAGACAAAATGCAGTCGCTGGCCGACAGCATTCGACTGAAAGGTGTCCTTCAGCCCATTGTGCTGCGCACCAAGCCAAACGGCAGATATGAGATTCTGGCTGGCCATTGCCGTACCGAGGCCAGCCGTATGGCGGGCAAAACGACCATCCCGGCGATGGTCTATCAGCAGCTTGACGACGCCTCGGCAGAGTACATTTTCCATGTCACCAATCTGGAAGATGGACACGACCTGCCGCCCAGTGAGCGTGCAAAAGGGTATGCCGCTGTGGCAAAACTGCTGGCAGAGAAGGGCCTGCCCAACGGGCAGAGCACGGCCGGCGTCGCAAGGGAGACCGGCGTGGACATTCGCACCGTGCAACGGTACAATCGGCTGGCCCAGCTGGATGCGGGGCTTCTGGAAAAGGTGGACGCCGGGCAGGTGTCGGTGAGGGCCGGCGCGCAGCTGTCCTATCTGAGCGAGAAGCAGCAGGCCAAGGTCGCAAAGGAACTGGAAAACGGCGCAACGATCACGGAGGAGCAGGCGGTGGCCATGCGTCGCAAAGCGAAGCAGGACATCCGGCCGGCTGCCATCAAAAAGCTTGATTTCGCGCCGTTTGCCAGGTTTTTTCCGCCGGACGCAACAAAGAAAGAAGTGGAGCAGCGGATCGTGGATGCGCTGGTTCAGTGGGAGGAGCATCATCGATGAAAATTGGTATCAAGAATTTTAAACTGACTGGGCCCGCGGCGGGGACGCTGAGGGCCACGGCTGATGTGCAACTGGCTTACAGCAACGGGAGGAAACTGCTGACTATCCGGGACGCAAAGGTGATCGAGGGCAAAGAAGGGCTGTTTGTGTCTCTGCCCTCGATCAAACGGGGCGAGCGATATCTGCACCTTGTTGTGGTGGAAGACCTGGAGCTGGAGGAGAAGATCAAAACGCTGCTGCTTGGGCAGTATGTGTTGGAAGCTGGCAAGAAAGAAGGGAAAAAGCAATGAAACAGGTGGTGACACTGCTGCTGGCAGCCGCCACATTGCTCGCTGGCTGTGCTGGCACGGCTTCCCGGCCCGCTGCGCCTGCCAGCGTGGTGAGCAATGAAGAACAGCAGGAACAAGCGCCGGCAGATCCGCGCCTGGCGGAGGCTCAGATCAATAATCCTGACACGGTCGCCTGGCTGACTGTGTCAGGCACCAACATCGACGGCCCGGTGCAGCAGGCTGAGGACAATGAATACTATCTGCGCCGTGATGAGCGGGGCGAGCCGAGCCACGACGGCTGCTACTTTGCAGACTACGAGTGCGATTTTTCCGGTGATACGCTCAGCACAAACACCATCATTTACGGACACAGCTTCACGGCCCCCGGCCAGGATCCGAACATCGGCTTCGGTCAGCTCAGTGCCTTCTTGGATGCCGACTTTGCGGCCGAGAACACAGAGATTTTTCTTTCTGTTGCGTCCAGACAGTACACATTTGAGATCAAAAGTGTGGGCATCGCCAGTGCGGAGCAGGACGGAGTGTGTATCCTGGCGTCGCCCGGCTGGGCGCAGCAGCAAGAGCTGGTGCGCCTGGCAAACGAACGAAACGTGATCGAGGGCCGGGAGCTGGAGGCGGTGGGCGGCCAAAAACTGCTCACTCTCGCCACCTGCACCGATGATGCATCCGAAAGACTGGTGATTGTGGCGGAGCTGGTACTGCCGCAGCAGCGATAATGGTGCGACCGACGGTCGTACCACAAAAATCGCATAAACAAGCCAAAAATCAGGTGCGACCGACGGCAGTACCTCGTTTTTGTATCCCGCATCCCAGCCCGCTTTCAGCGGCATTTCTCATGTTCAAAACAAAGGGAACAACTCAAAAACGCAGAGAGCGCAGCGACTCGGCGCGCTTTCTCTGTAAAGGAGGCAACGGTAAATATGATGTTTTCAAAAATGCGCGGTGCGATTCGGGATTATAAAGGGGAGCAGCATCTAAAACGGGAATTGAAATTTGCTAACTTGATTTTAGATGGAGACCTTGATATAGTAAAACTGCCTTTTCGGGTTCGGCGAAAGCGATATTTCAGCTATTATAATTATAGCTTTCGACGTGCCCGCGGCATGGGGGACTTCAAAAGGTTTTCAGAATTACGGGGAAGCCTGATGGTCGATATGCACCAGGAGAAGGATCCCGCTCAGCAGGAGCTGTTAAAAGATTTGATGAATAGTCTGGAGGCCGCCGAAAAGTATGTTCGGGAAAATTGTCGGTGATTTCAGCGAGTGGATAAGGCGCAGGAACATATATTATACGCTGTATTATGACCTGATCGACAAAATCCGAGCAGAACGCAGTGTGGTGGCCGACCTGGATCGGCAGCTTCATTGTGCAAACAGAAAGTATGATGCGCTGGTCAATTCCCTTCATGCAGTTACGCTGGAAGGATATACAATATCCAAGATTCAGAGGGAAAAAGGCGGGGAAACGCTGCTCTTTTTCACGAAAAGAGACTCCACTATAAGCGGAATCTCTTTTGACATTGCTGTTCGCCTATATGCCTATCAAGACACCGTTTTGGAAGAACGATTTCGAGCGGAGTTGACCTGTGATCCGGGTAAAGAGCGCATGACAATTATAGACAACTATGTAATTGGGGAACGCGGCCAAGGATACGGCAGTAAGGGTATGGAGGAAATAATCCATATCGCGAGGGAACAAAGGTTAAAGATCATTTCCGGAAGTTTGCATCCTGTTGATATAGGGTGCAATGCTGATAATGAGAATCGGGACCGTGTCCTTCGCTTTTATAAAAAGCATGGATTCACAGTGAAACTTGCAGAGGACGGAAACTCAGGGCATATCCGGCTGTATTTATAAAATTCACTTTCAGGTGCGACGAATCGTCGCACCTTGTTTTTTCTTGCCCCAGCCCGCATTCAGCGGGCGCTTTTTTACCCAAAACAAAAAAGGAGGGAACCGCGAAATGAAACAGCCAACGGAGAGATTGCAAAATGAGCTTCGATCAGATTCTAACATCTCGCAGCGCATGAATCCCAACTTCGCGGTTTTGGGAATGCCTTCAAATTACAGGAAAGAAGATGGGCAAGCAGCCAACACTGATATGCACCCGCAGATCAATCAGGGTGATGGCCGCTTTTCATATTTGCGTGAAATAATTCATCGAAGAGAGCCTGTGTTTGTTGTGGATATAAAAGGGAAACTGTTAGAAGAGGTGCGGGTACGACCGACGGTCGTACCTGAAAAACCGCATAACCAAGCGGAAAATCAGGTGTGACCGACGGGCGCGCCTCAGTGCAAAGGAGAGAACAATGGAGCGGATCACTTGTGCGGATTTGATGGGGTATCTTGAGAAAGAACCCGAAAAAGTAATGGTTTTGGACATCGAAACGACGGGCCTTCATGCACCGGAGGACGAAGTTCTGTCTTTGACGATCATTGATGGAACAGGGGAAACGTTGTTCTACGACAGCTTCAAGCCGGAACACAACACGGCCTGGCCGGAGGCTCAGGCCGTGAATGGGATCTCGCCGGACGATGTGGCTGACGGCTCGATCTTTACGGAAGAAACAGAGTATATCAACCTGCTCCTGGCTAAGGCGGCGGTGATCGTCGGGTACAACCATGAGGGCTTTGATTTGCCTTTTCTGGCCCAGTTTGGCGTTTGTCCGCCAGAAGATGTGAAGCTTGTTGATGTGATGATAGATTACGCGGAGATCAAGGGCGAATGGGACAAAAACCACCAGGACTGGAAATGGCAGAAGTTGACTGCCTGCGCGGCGCATTACGGCTATCAATACCAAGCGCATGACAGTCTGGAGGACGTGAAAGCAACATTGTTCTGCGCCCGTAAATGCGCGGAAGACCAACTCCGGCAAAAAGCTGTATATCAGATAGAAAGCGGAAACATCCTCTTTATCCAGGCTTGTGACGGCGGATACGACTACACCATTTACGATGCGGATAATAAAGCGATCGACGGCGGGCGGCTGGACAATGAGAGGCTCTCACTGCTTGATGTTCGTGACGAACTTCTGATGGAATTTGCCCCAATGGAAAGTGTGTACACTTACACAGAAGAGGCTGCCAATGGGTTCCTGGATGAAGTAGCCGAAGCGGAAGGAGCGCGCCCGGAACAAAAGAAGGAAATGCAGGTGTTGATCGTCCGGCCCGGTGAATACGCAAAAAGGGCTACGATTGACGGAACGCTTGAATCCATGCAGCACCTTGTCGGTGGCATGATCGAGGTTGTGTATCCGTGGGAGGAGCGGGCGGCCATCGTTTGCAATGATGAGGCGCTGCTGCTGAACATGAAGCCAAACCGCTTTGTTGCGGAGATCCAGGAGCCGATTTTCGGTTCTTTCTTTGTTTGCGGCCTGGGGGATGGGGATCTGGTCGGCCTCACGGATGAGCAGCTGGAGCGTTTCGAAAAAAAGTTCCACTATCCGCAGCTTTTCACCATGGCGGAGAACTGCTGCATAGTAACGGACTGCCGGCCTGAAGATCTCACGCAGCCGAAAGAACCGCTCTCGCCTTGACCGTCCATCCGGCATAGGGTACAATAACTTAAAAGGGGGCGCGTGTGTATGAGCCTTTTGGAACAGCTTTTGGAGGAAAAAAGCACCCGCCGAAAAGGTGGGCTGTACCACCAGACGCAGATCCTGTTTGCCTACAATTCCAACCGCATTGAGGGCAGCCGGCTCACCCACGAGCAGACGCGCTTCATCTATGAAACAAATACGTTTCTGCCGGATGGCGATACCCCCATCCGCACAGACGATGTGATCGAGACGATCAATCACTTCCAGGCGTTTGACTATATGCTGGACGTGGCCGGGCAGCCTCTTTCCGAAGAGGTCATCAAGGAGCTGCACCGCCTGCTGAAGCGGGGAACGTCGGATGAGCGGGATCCCCGCTTCCGGGTCGGGGAGTACAAGGCCCTGCCCAATATGATCGGGGAAATGGTGTACACGGCAGCGCCCGGGGAAGTGCCGGCCAGGATGCAGGCATTGCTGCGGGCATACCGGGAGAAACCTTCCGTGAACGAGCAGGACGTGATCGACTTTCACTATCGCTTTGAAGCGATACACCCCTTCCAGGACGGCAACGGGAGGGTCGGCCGTCTGGTCATGTTCAAAGAGTGCCTGGCTCACGGGCTGGTGCCCTTTGTGATCGACAGCGACCACAAGCTGTTCTACTATCGCGGCTTGCGGGAATACCCCCAGGAGCCGGGGTATCTGGTGGACACCTGCCTTTCGGCACAGGACAAATACCGTCAACTGATCGCATACTTCCAGCAGCCGCCTTTGGAGCCGTAACAACAAGAGAAGGGGAGGACGCAAATGAAAGTCTATACGATCATCGGGGGCGTGAACGGCACGGGAAAATCAAGCCTCACGGGTATGCTCCGCACAGAACGGACGGACTTGGGGATCGTCGTTGACCCTGATCGGTGTACTGTGCTTTGCAATGGGGATGAATATGAGGGTGGAAAACTCGCTGTGTCTCAAATTGAGAATGCTCTGAATGAGGGCGTCAATTTCACACAGGAAACAACCTTGTCGGGCGGCTATCCCAAACGGCTGTGCAGTCGGGCAAAAGATGCCGGATATTATATCCGTTTATACTATGTCGGATTGGACACGCTGGAAGAGAGCCTGCACCGCATAGAAAATCGTGTGGCCCATGGCGGACACAACATACCGGAAAAGGATGTGCGCAGCCGGTTTGCGCACCGTTTCCAGGACGTCGGAAAGATTTTGCCATACTGTGACGAAGCGAAGTTTTTCGACAACAACAACGGGTTTATGCTCGTGGCAGAATACAGAAACGGGCAGTTGTTTCCCATTGGAGCCCATACGCCAGGATGGGTGCAGGAATTATACCAGCAGCTTTACCCATATCAGCGTGGGATGGAGCCGTAACAGGTACGACCGACGGTCGTGCCTTCCAAAAAAGCAACTAAGGGGATAAGGGTATGGGCTATTATGGAAATCTGGGCACAGTAACAGGAAATGTTTATATAGGCACGCATGCCGGGGCGCACATGGAGGAGGCTGTACAAAAAGCAGAAAACAGTATCCATCTGATTAGCCCGTACATCGGAGAGACATATCTTGATTTGTTGGCCGAAAAGCAACGCCAGGGAGTTTCTGTCCAAGGGCTTTTTCAAGAAGTGAAAGCCCGGCCTCGCGGGGCAAGCACTGTCAAAAAAGGATACGGATATGTAAGGGATGATTTGGGCCTGAGAGATGTTATCACATCGTTCTTGAGGCTCCAAAAAGTGCCTTTGGCAGCCAATATAGCGATGAGAAAAAAGCAGCGAAGGACAGCCCGTGTGATGATGGGAATGCTGATTTTTCTGGTGGTCGGCTTTTGGGCCTTATTCATTCTGTGGCTCGCTGCGCAGGAGAAGCAGCTGCAAAGTCTGCAAGAGTTTCCAAGTTTGAAAAACATTACAGATAGCTTTCCGCTCCCTATGGAAGTAGTGCTGAGTGGAATTGGTGTGATCGTTGTTCTGTTTGCGGTTGCCCATGACCTCGAAAAGCGTGCCCGAAGCATTCCCACGGTGGAATACCATTTTGAACCTGTTGTAAATTTAAGGATGATTCGAAGGTATGCAGACAATTTTGTCCATTTAAAGCTGCTCATTGTGGATGACAAAATAGCCTTTTTGGGTTCTTTGAATCTCACGTATAGCGGCCTGAACCAAAACCTTGAAAGCTGTGTTGAGATTTCTGACCCGGGCGCTGTACAAAATCTGCTGAGGATATGCCGAGAAATACAAGCAAGGACAGAATGCTATGAGATTCATGAGATCGGCAAATATTACTTTGGTGAATACGGATACGATGAGACCATCTGAAGAAAAACTGTCATAGGTGAAAACCGCATAAACAAGCCGAAAACGAGGTGCGACCGTCGGTCGTACCTCGTTTTTTATACCCTTTTCCAGCCCGCTTTTAGCGGGCTTTTTTCCTTGCAAAGCCTTTTTATCGTACCCAAAATGTGCTATCATGGGTGAGTAAACCAAGGAGGAAGGAATCATGAAAAAGAAAGCGCTGATTTTTTCTTTTGTTGCGGCAACCCTTGCGCTGGCGC